>NZ_JBFTLY010000023.1:0-83331 GCF_056396685.1 Pseudarthrobacter sp. 05T312 | reverse complement strand
GGCTTATCCCAGAGTCAAGGGCAGGTTACTCACGTGTTACTCACCCGTTCGCCACTAATCCACCCACAAGTGGGCATCATCGTTCGACTTGCATGTGTTAAGCACGCCGCCAGCGTTCATCCTGAGCCAGGATCAAACTCTCCGTTGAAAACAAACAGACACAACCAAAACCACCGGAAATAACGGCGCCAAAGGCTGCACAAAATTTGAAACCAGCTAAAAACACCAAACCACACCACAGGGGCGGCACGATTCGGCACAATCAACCAATTACATACATAATCGGTATCAACAAACTTGGCACACTATTGAGTTCTCAAACAACAGACACATTCGAATATTCCCGAAAGTAATTCAAAAGAGAATTTCTTTTCCGTATTTCTTCGCTGCGATGTTTTTATCTTATTTCATTCATATTCGCTTTTGCAAATCCGGTTGTTTTCCCGGAATTCACTCTGCGGAATGAATCCGCCCAGCAGAATGGGAAGCATTCTTCGTTCCATGCACCGCATGGCCGAGAATTGCTTCTCAATATCAGTTGGGGGTTTGTCACCACTCAGCGGCGGCGACTCAGAAAACAATACACGCCCCTCCGTGGCCGCGCAAATCGGCCGCCGAGGGGCGTGCAGGTGGTAGGTTTCGCTCCCCCGGTTACGGGACCAGTACCTCGACGGTGGCAAGGTTCTTCTTGCCCCTGCGCAGGAGCAGGTACTGGCCGTGCAGGAGCTCCGATTCGGAGATCACAGCTTCAGGATCCGAGACTTTCTCGTTGTTCACGTAGGCTCCGCCTTCGCCCACTGTCCGGCGCGCGGCGGACTTGCTCTCGGAAAGGCCGGACGCCACCAGCAGGTCGACAATCCCCATCTCATCCACCTGGACTGTGGTGGAAGGAAGCTCGGATGTTGCAGCCTGCAGCGTTGCCTTGTCCAGCGCGGCCAAGTCGCCGTTGCCAAACAGTGCGGCCGACGCGGCGATGACCTTTTCGGTGGCGTCGACGCCGTGCACCAGGGAGGTCACTTCGAAGGCAAGCTTCCGCTGCCCTTCCCGGGCGAACGGACGCTCGGCCACCGACACTGCGATCTCTTCGATCTCGGCGCGCGTCAGGAACGTGAACACCTTGAGCCGGTCCACCACGTCCGCGTCCGCGGTGTTAAGCCAGAACTGGTAGAACGCATATGGGCTGCACATGCCGGCGTCGAGCCAGATGGCGTTGCCTTCGCTCTTGCCGAACTTAGTTCCGTCCGAGTTGGTGATGAGCGGGGTTCCGAGGGCATGGACGCTCTTGCCCTCCACCTTGCGGATCAGTTCGGTACCGCTGGTGAGGTTGCCCCACTGGTCCGAGCCGCCGGTCTGCAGTACGCAGCCGTAGTCGCGGTAGAGCTGCAGGTAGTCCATGCCCTGCAGGATCTGGTAGCTGAACTCGGTGTAGCTGATGCCTTCATCCGAGTTCAGCCGGGACGCGACGGCGTCCTTGCGCAGCATGGTGCCCACCCGGAAGTGCTTTCCCACCTCACGCAGGAAGTCGATGGCGCTCAGCGGCGCCGTCCAGTCCAGGTTGTTCACCATCCTGGCTGCGTTGTCCCCGTCGAAGCTGAGGAAGCGCTGGACCTGGGCCTGCAGGTAGCCAACCCATTCCGCCACGGTGTCCTTGGTGTTCAAGGTGCGTTCCGCCGTCGGACGCGGGTCCCCGATCATGCCGGTGGACCCTCCCACCAGGCCGAGGGGCTTATGCCCTGCCAGCTGAAGCCGCCGCATGACCAGGAGCTGGACCAGGTTGCCCAGGTGCAGGCTGGGCGCAGTGGGGTCGAAGCCGCAATAGTACGTGACCGGCCCGTTGGCGAGGAGCTTTTCGAGCTCCCCTTCATCGGTGGAGACATGGACCAGCCCACGCCACTTCAGTTCCTGCCAAATGTTGGCGAAAGTGGGGTCGTTGCGCTGCGGTTCGAGGTTGTTCAGTTCTGGCACGCTTCCTAAGTTAGCAGTAACGCCGATTGCCCCGTCAGCCGGCAATACCGGCGGGGACCGGTTGCGCCGCGATCAGCCGCAGCCGCTGCGTGGCGCGGGTCATGGCGACGTACAGGTCCCCCACTTTGCCGTGTTCGTGGTTCAGCATCACTGAAGGTTCCAGGACCACGACGCCGTCGAACTCCAGGCCCTTTGCCTCGCGCGGGCTGATGACCACGATGTCCTGCTCGTAGCTGCCGGCCCCGGTGCCGATCCTGCGCCCGTACACGGCGCGCAGGGCAGCCGATGCCTGGGGCAGGAGGTCACCGTCGGCAATCACGGCGAGCAGACCGCCGTCGAGCGCTGCAAGCTCCTCCGGGAGGACCTCCACCAGCCGCTCCACCACGGCGCCTGCGGACACTTCGTCGATGATGGGGTCCCAGCGGCCCTCGCGGACGGCCTTGGGCGCGGACACCACCAAGCCGGCGGCGTTGGCCATCCTGACGGCGGCCTCCGCGATCTGCGAGGGCGTGCGGTAGTTGACGGTCAGTTCCTCCAGCTGCCACCGGTCACCGAACATCGGGGCCAGCGCGCCCTGCCAGGAATTGGCGCCGGCCACGGAACTGGTCTGGGCGATGTCGCCCACGATCGTGAAGGACTTCAGCGGGCACCGGCGCACCAAAAGCCGCCACTGCATGGGGGAAAGCTCCTGCGCCTCATCCACGACGATGTGCCCGAACGCCCACGTGCGGTCGCTCGTTGCGCGTTCGGCTGCCGTCTGCCGGGCTTCCTGCTCCCGGTTCTGCTCCGCCAGCTCCTCTGCGGACATGAGCGGATCCACCCCGGCGGCTTCCATGTTGACCAGGGTCTGCTTTGCGTTGGCGAGGTCCCGGGCACGGTCGTGCTCCTGCTGCGCCAGCCCGCGGCCTGCGGCCGGATCCAGCTCCCCAAGCAGTTCGGCGGCCTCGTCCAGCAGCGGGACGTCGGACTCGGTCCACGGCGCATCGGCCGGACGCTGCAGCAGCGCCCGCTCGGCCGGGGGCAGGTGCGGGGTGCAGAACTCCAGCACCTCCGGCTTGCTGAAGAGGTCGGAGATGAGCTTCTCCGGCGTCATGGGCATCCAGCACAGGTTCAGGGCAATCCGCACGTCCCGGGCGGTCCGGACGTCCTCGGCCAGGTAGGAGCGGTCTGCGTTGTTGCCGATGTTTCCGGCCTCGACGAGCTCGGTCATCTGCTCGGTCAGTTCGCGCAGCAGGATCTTCACGAACGTCACGCGGGCCTCGTTGTACGGCTTTCCGGTGGCGCGGGCGCGCTCCCGCGCGCGGCGCACCTGCCGGGGCGTAAGGGTCAGCTTGCGGCCGTCCACCTCGAGGATCCGGTTCTGGGCGGGGACGCGCATGCGGTTGGAGACGGCGTTGGCCACGATGGCGGCCATGTCCAGCCGCCCCTTGATGGCGGCGACGTCGGCGTCTGTTTCGGGCACGGCGTGGATGCCGGGCATCAGTCGGCCGAGGCTGGCCATGACGACGCCGGTCTCACCCAGGGAGGGCAGCACCCGTTCGATGTACTTCATGAACGACGACGACGGCCCCACCAGCAGCACGCCGGCACTCTTGAGGCGGTCACGGTGGGTATAGAGCAGGTAGGCGGCGCGGTGCAGGGCCACGGCGGTCTTGCCGGTGCCGGGTCCGCCCTGGACTACGACGGCGCCGGAGATGGAGGAGCGGATAATCCGGTCCTGCTCCGACTGGATGGTGCTGACGATGTCCGACATGCGGCCGGTCCGCTTGGAGTTCAGCGCGGCCAGCAGGGCACCTTCGCCCTGGAGCGATTCGTCGTCGGTGAGCATCCCGGCGTCCAGGACATCGTCCTCGATGGCCTTGACCTCGCGTCCCTGCAGGATCAGGTGCCGGCGGCGGCGGACGCCCTGCCGGTCAAAGGCCGTGGCCTGGTAAAAGTGCCCGGCCTCAGGGGCACGCCAGTCCACCATGAGCCGCTGAAGGTCTTCGGTGGTGAGGCCGATGCGGCCGATGTACTGCGCTTCGCCGGAGTCCAGGTCCAGGCGGCCAAAGACCAGCCGGTCATCCACCGCATCCAGCTGCGCCAGGCGGTCCTCATACAGTGCGGCAAACGCGTCACGTTCCGAAACGTTCTGCATGGTGCCCACGGCTCCGGCACGGCGGACCTGCGCCAGCTGGCCGCGCTTCTCCTCCCGGAGTTCCTCCAGCCGGGCATACAGGCCGGCTACATACTCCCGTTCGTGGGCCAATTCGGCGTCGTGCATTAACGTTCCCCTATCGCGAAAGACAGACCGTCCATTCTACAACCATTTCCGTTAACGCCGGTGTTACCCGGGCGGCGCACCGGCGGCATTCCGGTTCCTCGGTTTTGCCGCCTTGTACTTCGAGACGGTGGGGTCACCGGTGAGCCAGAACCGCCAGGCGTAGTCCGCCGAGCCTCCGGCACCGGCCACCCCCACCCGGGGACCGGAACTGACCGGGCCGCCGGGGACGGACGGAAGCTCCAGCCCAAAGGGGGGAGCCAGCGCGTCCCGGCCGCTGTCCGCCGTCGTCAGTCCTAAAGCCTTGGCAAGCCGGGCCGGGCCGCTGGCCAGGTCCGCGGGACTTTTCGACGTCGGACGGCGCCGCCGGGCAAGCTCCAGCCCGTCCACGATCTCCCCCGCCCTCAGCAGCAGCGCTGATGCGACGCCAGGCGGACCGCAGACGATGTTGGTGCAGTGGTGCATCCCGTAGGTGAAGTAGACGTAGAGGTGCCCGGGCGGGCCGAACATGGGGGCGTTGCGCGGTGTCGGGCCACGGTAAGTGTGCGATCCGGGGTCCGGGTGCAAAGAGTCCTCCGGCCCCAGGTAGGCCTCCACCTCCGTGAGCCGGACGGACACGGCACCGTCGCGGGACTCGTGGGTTAGCACGGCTCCGAGCAGCTTTGGTGCGAGTTCGCGGGCGTCGGCGGACAGGAAATCCCGCAGTTGTTCCGTCGCCCCAGCGCTGTGGTTCATTGCTTGACCTTACCCGGATGCTGCGGTCTTCATCCGCCGCCGGAAAAGGGTCCGGGCTGATTTTGCCCGCCAACGGCCATGTCCGATTTCCGCTAGTAGCAGTAGCCGGCGGCTGGCAGGATGGATACATGGACTTCTGGCAGCGCTACCGGGCAATCGATGCCCGGGATACCCGCTTCGACGGTCAGTTCTTTACGGCCGTCCGCACCACGGGAATCTACTGCCGCCCCTCGTGCCCCGCCCGGACGCCCAAGGCGTCCAACGTGACGTTCTACGAGACGTCCGCCGCGGCGCACGAGGCAGGCTACCGCGCCTGCAAACGCTGCCTGCCGGAGGCGGTCCCCGGCACGCCGGCCTGGAACGTGCGGCAGGACATCGCGGGGCGCGCGATGCGCCTGATCAACGATGGCGTGGTCAACCGCGACGGCGTGGCGGGCCTGGCCGCCCGGCTGGGGTATTCGCCGCGCCAGCTGAACCGGATCCTGGGCCAGGAACTGGGTGCTGGCCCGCTGGCGTTGGCCCGCGCCGCCAGGGCCCAGACGGCCCGCACCCTGCTGGTTTCCACATCGATGAAGCTCGCCGACGTCGCCTTCGCAGCAGGCTTCAGCAGCATCAGGCAGTTCAACGAGACCGTCGCCGAGGTGTTCGATATGAATCCCACGGCGCTCAGGAGGACCGTCCGCCATCCGGTGAACGGCGGCGGCGCTGCGGCACTGACCCTGGACCTGCCCTACCGGCCGCCCTTCGACTCGGGCATCTTCTCCTTCCTGGCGGTCCGCGCCATCCCGGGGATCGAGGAGGGCACGTCAACCTCCTACGCCCGGACGCTGTGGCTCCCCCACGGCGACGCGCGGTTCCGGGTGGAGTACAACGCCGGCACCGGGGGACGGCCGTTGACCCTCACCATCGGCGCGGTGGACCTGCGCGACCTTCCAGCGCTGCTCAGCCGCGTCCGCCGGCTGTTCGACCTCGATGCGGACCCGGAAGCGATCGACGGCACCCTCGCCGCCGATCCCAGGCTTGCCGGTTCGGTTGCCGCGGCACCAGGTATGCGCCTGCCGGGCGCCGTGGATCCGCAGGAACTGCTGGTGCGGGCCATGGTGGGCCAGCAGATCACGGTGGCAGCCGCCAGGACCGCCCTGACCCAGCTGTCCGCCGCGGGCAGGCCCAGCAGTGCGCCCGGCGACGGCCTGGACCGGATGTTCCCCACGCCAGCGGAAATCGCGGCCGCCGGACACCTGCTCCGCGGCCCGCGGCGCAGGACCGAATCGCTGCTGCACGCCGCATCGGCAATCGCCGGCGGCCGCCTGGACTTCGGCTACGGCGACGACCTCCCCAGCCTCACCGCCGCACTTTTGCCGCTCCCCGGCGTCGGGCCCTGGACCGTGGGGTACACCGCCATGCGGGTCCTCGGCGCCCCGGACATCTTCCTTGCCAACGACGCCGCCGTGCGGAACGGGATCCGCGCCCTCGATAATGGGACCAGCGCCCTGAGCCCGGACTTCCGGGAGGCCAGCCCGTGGCGCTCCTACGCCACCATGCACCTCTGGCGCGCTGCCGCCCGGCCCGCCACAAGAACCACCATTCCTGCGAAAGGGACGCCATGAAAGCCCAACTGCTTCAGCTGTCGACGCCGGACGGTCCGTTTACTGTCCTCGCCCAGGACGGCGTGGTCCTTGCGTCCGGCTGGACGGCGGGGCTGGCGGAATTGACCGGCCAGGTCCATCCCGCGCTGCGGCCCGATGCTGTGGAAGAGGTAACGGACCTTGGCGGGATCTCAGCCGCCGTGGAGGCCTTCTACGCCGGTGACCCCACCCCGGCCATGGCAGTGCCGGTCCGTCAGCAGTCCGGACCATTCCGCGCCCACGCCTGGGATGTGCTGCGACAGGTCAAGCCGGGCTCACCCGTTACGTACTCGGAGTACGCCGCCCTGGCGGGGAATCCGCGGGCCGTGCGGGCCGCCGCCAGCGCCTGCGCGTTCAACGCCGCTGCCCTGTTTGTGCCATGCCACCGCGTCATACGGACCGACGGCTCATTGGGCGGCTTCCGCTGGGGCCTGCGCATCAAGGAGAGCCTGCTGGCCCGCGAGGCCGCCTGACCACTCACTCCCCTGGCGTTGGCTACTTGGGGTCCGGCATCGCCGACGGCCAGGGAAGCAGTGCGGGAAGATCGGCGCCGTCCCCGGCGGCGGTGGCCCGCAGGCTGTCCAGCGACGGCTGCCGGCCCGCAAGCCAGGCCGCGATGCCCGTCACCATTCCACTGACGACGACGGTGCTGCCGCCGGTTCCGAGAGTCAGCGGCGGGAGTGCCACGGGCTGCAGGACCAGCCGGGTTTCCGCCGGCACCCTGGCAGCGAGGAAGTCGAAGAGGTGGGAGCAGAATGCCCTGTTCCAGGTCTCGGGTCCCGCGCCGGTATCCAGGTCCGCGGTGTGGATGACCAGCTCGCGCCAGAGCGCCAAACCGGCGTCGAAGATCACGCCGTCACGGAAGGCGATGCGCGTCTGCCATTCGTCCTCCCCCAGCGCATCGAAGGCCGCCAATGCCCGCTGCAGCGCGGCCGCGACGTCCCCCCGGTGCTCCTCCAAGCTATGGCCGGCGGCAAGCTCGATGGCCCGGTTGCGGCCGTCCACACCGCTGTCGTACAGCTCTACCGTCCTGCCGGACCGCCCGTATTCCACCTGGCGGGCCAGCGCACTGCAGATTCCGGCGATGTGGGCCAGGAGGTGGCCGCGGCTCCAGCCGGGAAGGGTAGACGGGGCCCTTTCGCCGCCGGCGGGAATCCGGTCCACCGCAGCCGTCAGGGCGTCCGCGGCTTTATGCAGTTCAGCGAGGAGGTCGGCAGGAGAAGGTGAGGTCATGCGGCCAGCCTAGCCGAGCAGTCAGTCCAGGGGGCTTCCGTCCGGCCCGACACGGTGACGGACGTGTCGGCGGTCGTTGCTGGCCTGCCAGAACTCGATTTCGGCCGGCTGGAGGGCATAAAGCTGCCAGTCAGGGTTGTCGCTGCCGTCGGCCCGGGGCCGCTCGTGCCAGTCGACGGCGGAGGCCTCGGCGGACAGTTCGGTCACCGCTCCCACCACCCTGACCTGCCGGCCCAGGGCCGGCCAGTAGAAGTTCATCGCGGCGCGTGGTGACCCCGTCAGTTCGCGGCCCTTGCGGGAGGTGCGGGATGTGGCGAAGTGCCAGCCGTCGTCGTCAATGTTCTTCAGGATGAGCATCCGCGAGGACGGCTGCGCGGCGCCATCGGTGGTTTCCCCGACCGTGGCGAGGCTGAACGCGTGCGGCTGCTGCTCCCCCGCTTCCAGCGCCTCGTCCAGCCACTGCTTGAAGAGCAGAGCCGGGTCCTGCGGGGCGTTGTCCGGGTCAAAGCCGGGCAGGTCGGAGGGAAAGTCGGGCAGCGTGCGAAGGAACTTACGGAAGGTTTCGCTCATGGCCCCAGCCTAGCCACAGACAGGATTCGACAAGCTCAACCACCGGCGGTGGTTGAGCTTGTCGAATCCAAGCCAACTACCCGGCGTACTCCCGCACGCCGGCAAGCTCGCCTTCCAGCGCTGCAAGCTGGCGTTCGACGGCGGCCGGTGCCGTGCCGCCCTGGGAGTTGCGGCTGTTGAGCGAACCCTCCGTGGACAGTACGGTGCGGACCTCCGGGGTGAGGTGCTCCGAGATCGCTGCGTACTCTTCGTCCGTCAGGTCCCACAGCTCAACGCCGCGGGACTCGGCCTGTTTGACGGCGGCACCGGACAGCTCGTGGGCCTCGCGGAAGGGAACGCCCTGGCGGACCAGCCATTCGGCGATGTCCGTGGCCAGCGCGAAGCCCTGCGGGGCCAGCGATTCCATCCGCTCCGTGTTGAAGGTCAGGGTGGCGATCATGCCGGACACGGCCGGGAGCAGCAGCTCCAGCGTGTCGGCGGCGTCAAACACCGGCTCTTTGTCCTCCTGCAGGTCGCGGTTGTACGCGAGCGGCAGCCCCTTGAGCGTGGCCAGCAGCCCGGTCAGGTTGCCGATCAGGCGCCCCGCCTTGCCGCGGGCCAGCTCGGCGACGTCCGGGTTCTTCTTCTGCGGCATGATCGATGACCCCGTGGAGTACGAATCATCCAGCGTGACGAAGGAGAACTCCTTGGTGGCCCAGAAGATGACTTCCTCGGAGATCCGGGAGAGGTCCACGCCGATCATCGAGCAGACCCACGCGAACTCGGCGAAGACGTCGCGGGAAGCGGTGCCGTCGATCGAGTTATGCACGGCGGAAAAGAACCCGAGGTCCGCTGCCACCGCATCCGGGTCCAGGCCCAGCGAAGAACCGGCCAGTGCGCCGGAACCGTATGGCGAAACCCCTGCCCGCTTGTCCCAGTCCTGGAGCCGCTGCACGTCGCGCAGCAAAGCCCAGGCGTGGGCCAGGAGGTGGTGGCTGAGCAGGACGGGCTGGGCGTGCTGCAGGTGGGTGCGGCCGGGCATGGCGACACCGTGGTGCGCCTTGGCCTGCTCCACGAGCGCGTCCACCGTAGCCAGGACACCGCGGGCGATGATGCGGGCGTGGTCGCGCAGGAACATCCGGCCCAGGGTTGCCACCTGGTCGTTGCGGGACCGGCCGGCGCGGAGCTTGCCGCCCAGCTGGGCACCGGCACGCTCGATCAGGCCGCGTTCCAGCGAACCGTGCACGTCCTCATCCGACTCCGCCGGCAGGTAGGCGCCGGACGCCACGTCCTCGTCCAGCTGCGTCAACGCCGCGAGCATGCCTTCCAGCTCCGCACCGTCCAGCAGGCCGGCCTTGTGCAGCACGCGGGCGTGCGCCTTGGAGCCGGCGATGTCGTAGCGGGCCAGCCGCCAGTCGAAGTGCGTGGACTTGCTCAGCGCCGCGAGGGCGTCCGCGGGGCCGCCGGCGAACCGGCCGCCCCACAGTGCACCTGTATTTGTGGCTTCGGTTTTTTGGGTTTCGCTCCCCACCCGCTCCCCTACCTCGCTAGCTCGGCCGGGGACCCCTGCGGATGTGGCCCCATGCTCAACCGATGAATGCTCTCCGGTCACGAAACTTACTTCCCTGCGACGCGGATGTCGCGGCCGGAGGCGACCTTGGCGGACATGCCCCACAGCTCGATGAAGCCCTTGGCCTGTGACTGGTCGAAGGTGTCACCGGTGTCGTAGGTGGCCAGCGAGAAGTCGTACAGCGAGGTGTCGGAGCGGCGGCCGTTGACGATGGCCTGGCCACCGTGCAGGGTCATGCGGATGTCGCCGGAGACGTACTTCTGGGTGTCCTCGATGAAGGCGTCCAGGGAACGCTTCAGCGGGGAGAACCACTGGCCGTCGTAGACAAGCTCGGACCAGCGCTGGCCAACGGTGGCCTTGAAGCGGGCCTGCTCGCGCTCGATGGTGATGTCCTCGAGGTGCTTGTGCGCGGTGATCAGCGCCATCGCGCCCGGGGCCTCGTAGATCTCGCGGGACTTGATGCCCACCAGGCGGTCCTCGACGACGTCGATGCGGCCGACGCCCTGGGCACCGGCGCGGCGGTTCAGTTCCTTGATGGCCTGCAGCGGGGTGACCTTGACGCCGTCGATCGCGACGGGCACGCCGGCTTCGAAGGAGATGGTGACCTCATCCGGTGCCGGCGGGAACTCCGGGGTGGCGGTGTAGTCGTAGATGTCCTTGGTGGGGGCGTTCCAGATGTCCTCGAGGTAGCCGGTTTCGACGGCGCGTCCCCAGACGTTCTGGTCGATCGAGTACGGGTTCTTCTTGGTGGTCTCGATGGGCAGTCCCTTTTCCTCGGCGAAGGCGATGGCCTTGTCGCGGGTCAGGGCGAGGTCGCGGACCGGTGCGATGCACTTCAGGTCCGGGCCCAGGGTCTGGATGCCCACTTCGAAGCGGACCTGGTCGTTGCCCTTGCCGGTGCAGCCGTGCGCCACGGTGGTGGCGCCGAATTCCCGGGCTGCCTTGACCAGGTGCTTGACGATGACCGGGCGGGAGATGGCGGACACCAGCGGGTAGTGGCCCTGGTAGAGGGCGTTGGCCTTCAGCGTGGGGACGCAGTATTCGTTTGCGAACTCGTCCGAGGCGTCGGCGACGTAGGCCTCGACGGCGCCGCAGCCCAGGGCGCGCTGGCGGATGGTTTCCAGCGATTCGCCGCCCTGTCCGACGTCGACCGCCACGGCGATGACCTCGGCACCGGTGGCTTCACCGATCCAGCCGATGGCGACGGACGTGTCCAGGCCGCCGGAGTAGGCCAGCACAATGCGTTCAGTCACTTTAAATGCTCCTTGTTGGGGTTGGTTGATGATTTGTCTTCAAGCTTATTGCCCGGCGTCCTCTGCGAGCTGCAGGAAACGGGCGGCGAGGTCCGGGCCGCCCAGCGGGTCGCGGGAGACCAGCAGGACGGTATCGTCTCCGGCGATGGTGCCCAGGATGGACGGCATCACCGAGTGGTCGATGGCCAGGGCCAGGAAGTTCGCCGCGCCGGGCGGTGTCCGGAGCACGGCGATGTTGGCGGACGCTTCGGCTGTCACCAGCAGTTCGCTGCACAGCCGCGCGAGCCGGGCGTCCAGGATCTCCTGGGTGACGCCGCTCCTGGCGGCCCGTTCCCCGCCCTCGCCGGGGACGGCGTACACCAGGACACCTTCCTTGCCGCGGACACGGACGGCACCCAGTTCCACGAGGTCCCGGGACAGGGTCGCCTGGGTGACCTGGACGCCCTCGCCCGCCAGCAGTGCCGCGAGTTCCGCCTGGGAACGCACGGACTGCCCGGTCAGGATGGCGGTGATGCGCGCCTGCCGGGCGGTCTTGGTGGCCGGGCTGGTGCCCGCGGAGGACGGCTGGGCGGACACTAGAACGTGCTCTCTCCGGTGCCTTCGACCGGAGCGAGTCCGTCAACGAAAGCCAGGCCGGAGCGGTGCATCAGCCAGGCCATCAGGGCTTTCTGGGCGTGGAGGCGGTTCTCGGCTTCGTCCCAGACGATGGACTGCGGGCCGTCGATGACGTCGGCGGAGATCTCGTAGCCGCGGTAGGCGGGCAGGCAGTGGAGCACGACGGCGTCATCCGCAGCGAGTGCCATGGCTTCCGAGTCCACGGAGTAGTCCCGGAACAACTGCATCCGGGCTTCCTTTTCGGCTTCCTGGCCCATGGAGACCCAGGTATCGGTGGCCACGACGTCTGCGCCCTGCAGCGCTTCCTTGGCGTCGGTGGTGATGAGCACGGAGCCGCCGGTTTCGGCCGCACGCTCCCGGGCTGCCGCCACGATGTCCTCCGCCGGCAGGTAGCCCTCCGGCCCTGCGATGCGGACGTGCATGCCGGCGGTGACCCCGGCCAGGAGGTAGGAGTTGGCCATGTTGTTGGCGGCATCTCCGAGGTAGCTCATGGTGAGCCCCTTGAGGGAGCCCTTGTGTTCCTTGACGGCGAGGAGGTCGGCCAGGAGCTGGCATGGGTGGTAGTCGTCGCACAGGGCGTTGATGACCGGGACCTTCGAATTTTCGGCCATGGCCACCAGGCCTGCGTGGGCGCCGGTGCGCCACACGATGGTGGAGACCATGCGTTCGAGGACCTTGGCGGTGTCCTCCACGGATTCCTTGTGCCCGATCTGCGCTTCGCCGGGGTTGATGATCAGGGCGTTGCCGCCCATGTCGGCCACGCCGGTGGCGAACGAGACGCGGGTCCGGGTGGAGGTCTTGTCGAAGATCACGGCCACGGTCTTGCGGCCGCTGCCTTCCGCGGCGTAGGGCTGGACGCTGTAGGGGGCTGCCTTCATGCGGGCAGCGAGGTCCAGCACCTCTGCCTGCTCGGCGGGGCTGAGGTCGGTGTCCTTGAGGAAGTGCCGGGTTGCGGTGGTCACTGGGCGTCCTTTGCTGCTTGGAGGATTGCCGGGAAAGCGGAGAGGAAGGTATCGGCCTGCGCTGTGGTGAGGATCAGCGGGGGTGCCAGGCGGATGGTGCGCGGGCCCGGGCTGTTGACGATGAATCCGGCGTCGAGGCCGGCCTGCACCACGGCCGGGGCGACGTCGGCGTCCAGGTCGAAACCAATCAGCAACCCTTCGCCGCGGACTTCGGTGACGCCGGGGATGGCCGCCAGCGCGGAGCGCAGGTGCTCCCCCACTGCCGCGGCGTTGGCCAGCACGTTCTGGCTTTCCAAGGCATGGAGGGTGGCCAGCGCCGCCGCGGTGGCCACGGGGTTTCCACCAAAAGTGGTGCCGTGCTGGCCCGCCGACAGCAGCGACGACGCCTGCTCGCCAAAAGTGATCATGGCACCGATGGGGAAGCCTCCGCCCAGCCCCTTGGCCAGGGTGATGGCGTCGGGAACGACGCCTGCGTCCTCGCTGGCAAACCACTTGCCGGTCCGGCCGATGCCCGTCTGTACCTCGTCCAGGATGAGCAGGGCGCCTACCTTGCTGGTGGCCTCCCGCGCTGCCTTCAGGTAGCCCGGCGGCAGCGCACGGACGCCTGCCTCGCCCTGGATGGGCTCCAGGAACACGGCTGCCACGGTGTCGTCAACGGCTGCCTCCAAGGCGGCGATGTCACCGAACGGAATGTGGAGCACGCCCCCGGGCAGCGGCTCGAACGGTGCGCGGTAGGCTTCCTTGGCAGTGAGCGCCAGCGCGCCCATGGTCCGGCCGTGGAAGGCTCCTTCGAGGGCGATGATCCTGGTCCGCTTCACCGGGCCGTCGCCGGTGTTGCGGCGGGCCAGCTTGAAGGCGGCCTCGTTCGCTTCGGTGCCGGAGTTGCTGAAGAACACCTTGGAACCGGCCGGCGCGTGGGCCAGCTCCAGGAGTTTCTCGGCCAGCGCCACCTGGGTGGGGCTGGTGAAGAAGTTGGAGACGTGGCCCAGCGTGGCCAACTGGCTGGCGATGACCGAGGTCACGAACGGGTGGGCGTGGCCCAGGGCGTTGACGGCGATGCCGCCCAGGAGGTCCAGGTATTCCTTGCCGTCGGCGTCCCACACGAGGCAGCCGGCGCCGCGGACCAGGACCCGCTGGGGCGTGCCGAACACGTTCATCAGCGAACTGGAGTAGCGGGACAGCCACTCGGAGCCGGCGTGGCCCTGGGTTTCGACAAGCTCAACCACCGGACTCTTCTGCCCAACCATTGGGCTCTCCTGCTCAACCACCGGGGTGTGCTGACTCTCGTTCATCCGTTGATCTCCTCGTCCGGGACTACCTGGGTGCCGATGCCCGCCGTCGTAAATGTTTCAAGAAGCATGGAGTGGGCCAGGCGCCCGTCCACGATGTGTGCCCGCTCCACGCCTTCATCGACGGCCTTGAGGCAGGCGGCCATCTTGGGGATCATGCCCGATTCAAGCTTCGGGAGCATCTTCCGCAATTCCGACGCGGTGAGGGACGAGATCAGGGAGGATTTGTCCGGCCAGTTGGCGTAGAGGCCTTCGACGTCGGTCAGGATCACCAGCTTGGAGGCACCAAGGGCCGAGGCCACGGCGGCCGCTGCGGTGTCGGCGTTGACGTTCAGGACCTGGCCGGTGGGCTGGAACCGCGCGGCTCCCGCCACGCCTTCGCCGCCGTCGACAATTTCCGGTGCCACCGTGGAAATCACGGGGATGCGGCCCGCGGCGAGGATGTCCATGATGCCTGCGGGATCGACGCCGACCACCTCGCCCACCAGCCCCAGGTCCACTTCTTCGCCGTCCACCACGGTCCCGGTGCGGACGGCGCGGAGCAGGCCGCCGTCTTCGCCGGACATGCCGACGGCGTAGGGACCGTGGGAGTTGATCAGGCCCACCAGTTCGCGGCCCACCTGGCCGGTGAGGACCATGCGGACCACGTCCATCGCCTCAGGGGTGGTGACCCGCAGGCCGCCCTTGAATTCGGATTCGATGCCCAGCCGGCCCAGCATGGCGTTAATCTGCGGGCCGCCGCCATGGACCACCACGGGGTGGATGCCAACGTGGTGCAGGAAGACGATGTCCTCGGCGAAGGCACGCCGGAGTTCGTCGTTGACCATGGCGTTGCCGCCGTATTTGATCACCATGGTGGTGCCGGCGAACCGCTGGATCCAGGGCAGGGCCTCGATCAGGGTTTCTGCCTTGTCCTGGGCGGCGGACATGCTGGTGGTTTCACGCGTCTGGGTGTTCATGTTGTCACTTTCCACAGCGGCTTGTGCCTGGCGGTATTGCCGTGGCCGGGGCTCCTAGCTGGAGTAGGCGCTGTTTTCGTGCACGTAGTCGTGGGTGAGGTCGTTGGTCCAAATGGTGGCTTCGGCGTCGCCTGCCTGCAGGTCGATTTCCACCAGCACTTCGCGGGGTTCCAGGTCCACCAGGGAGCGGTCATCGCCGATGCTGCCGTTCCGGCAGATCTGGATGCCGTTCATGGCCACGTTGAGTTTGTCCGGCTCGAAGGCGGCGTCGGTGGTTCCCACGGCGGACAGCACACGTCCCCAGTTGGGGTCCTTGCCGAAGATGGCGGCCTTGAAGAGGTTGGAGCGGGCCACGGAGCGGCTGACCGTCTCAGCGTCGGCTTCACTGGCCGCGTTGAAGGTCCGGATGGCGATGTCGTGGCTGGCGCCCTCGGCATCGGCGATCAGCTTGCGTGCCAGCTCGGCGCAGACCTGGGTCAGCCCGGCACCGAACGCTTCGGCTGTGGGCACAGCCCCGGAAGCGCCGGAGGCCAGCAGGACCACGGTGTCGTTGGTGGACATGCAGCCGTCCGAGTCGGCGCGGTCAAAGGTGACGCGGGTGGCATCGCGGAGGACGACGTCGAGCATTTCCGGCTGCACGTCGGCGTCCGTGGTGAGCACCACCAGCATGGTGGCCAGGCCCGGGGCCAGCATGCCGGCTCCCTTGGCGATGCCGCCGATGCTGAACTCCTGGCCGTCGGCGTCGGTGCCGATGAAGAGCGCTGACTTGGGCACGCTGTCCGTAGTCATGATGGCGGTTCCGGCGGCCGGACCGCCGTCGGAGCTCAGCGCAGCGGCGGCAGCCTCCACCCCGGGCAGGATTTTGTCCATGGGAAGCTGCTCGCCAATCAGTCCCGTGGAGCAGACGAAGACGTCGGTGGCCGAAATGCCGAGGACCTTCGCAACTTCCTCTGCCGTGCTGTGGGTGTTCTGGAAACCTGTGGGGCCGGTGCAGGCGTTGGCCCCGCCGGAGTTGAGGATGACGGCGTCCACCCGGCCGTCGGAGACCACCTGGCGGGACCAGTGCACGGGGGCTGCTGCCACCCGGTTGCTGGTGAAGACGGCGGCTGCGGCCTTGGAGGGGCCGTCGTTGACGACCAGGGCGAGATCGGGGTTACCGGAGGCCTTGAGTCCGGCGGTGACGCCGGCGGCCCGGAATCCCTGGGGTGCGGTGATGGTCACGGGGCTACTCCCTGAAGGTTGAGGCCGGCGGTTTCCGGCAGGCCGAGTGCGATGTTCATGGACTGTACGGCGCCCCCGGCAGTGCCCTTGGTGAGGTTGTCGATGACGCAGGTGACGACGACCCGGCCCGTATGGGCGTCGAAGGCCAGCTGCATGGCGGCATGGTTAGAGCCCTGGACCGATTTGGTCGCCGGCCACTGGCCTTCCGGCAGCAGGTGGACGAACGGCTCGTCGTCGTACGCCTCGGCCCAGGCGAGGCGCAGCTGCGCGGCCGTGGTGCCGGCCTTGACCTTGGCGGTGGCGGTGGTCAGGATGCCGCGGCTCATCGGGGCCAGGGTGGGCGTGAAGGAAACGGAGACCTGCTCCCCCGCAGCATTGGACAGGCCCTGCTCGATTTCCGGAGTGTGCCGGTGGCCTCCGCCCACGCCGTACGGGCTCATGGAGCCCATGACCTCGGAGCCGATCAGGTTGACCTTGGCGGCCTTGCCGGCGCCTGAGGTCCCGGAAGCGGAAACGATCACGACGTCGTCGGGCTCCAGCAGGTGCCCCGCGAAGCCGGGAGCCAGGGCCAGGAGGGCGGACGTGGGGTAGCACCCGGGAACGGCGATGCGTTTGGCGCCCTTGAGGGCTTCACGCTGGCCGGGCAGCTCGGGAAGGCCGTAGGGCCAGGTGCCGGCGTGGGCGGAGCCGTAGAACTTTTCCCAGGCGGCGGGGTCCTCAAGCCGGTGGTCTGCGCCGGCGTCGATGACCACCGTGCCCTCCGGCAGCTGGGCGGCGATCTCCGCGGAGGCGCCGTGCGGCAGGGCAAGGAATACGACGTCGTGGCCGGAGAGGTTCTCCACGGTGGTGTCCTCGAGGATGCGGCTGGCCAGTCCGTGCAGGTGGGGCTGAAGTTCACCGAGGCGGGAACCTGCGTTGCTGTGGGCTGTGATGGCTCCAATGGTCACACCGGGGTGCCCGGCAAGCAGGCGGAGGACCTCTCCCCCGGCGTAGCCGCTGGCTCCCGAAACCGCAACAGAAATAGTCATGCTTCGACTATACAACAATATTTATGCATTGCTACCGATATTTATGCATAGGAGATGATTGCCCAGGAAGGGCCCGGTACTTGTCCTGCCATCCCCCCGTGTCCCTAGGATGGTTCTGGCAGCCGGGGCCGGAGACACCGGGCCCCGCGAAAGGAGCGCCATGACGCACGCAATCGTCGCACGGCAGGCAGGCGGACCGGAAGTCCTTGACTACACGGACGTGGAAATCCCCACTCCCGGTCCCGGGCAGCTGCTGTTCAAGGTCGGGGCGGCCGGCGTCAACTTCATTGACACCTATAAGCGCAGCGGGATCTACAAGGTCCCTTACCCGTTCACGCCCGGATCGGAGGCCGCCGGTACCGTGGAGGCCGTGGGCGAAGGGGTAACCGGCTTCACCGTGGGCAGCCGGGTAGCTACTGCGGAAGGCATCAACTGCTACGCGGACTACGCGCTGGTGGATGAGGACGCCGCGCTCCCGGTTCCGAAGGGGCTGGACATCTTCACCGCCGCCGCCCTCCCGCTGCAGGGCGTCACCGCCCACTACCTGATGAACTCGACCTTCAGGGTGGAGTCCGGCCACAAGGTCCTGCTGCACGCCGGCGCCGGAGGCGTAGGGCTGTTGCTGATCCAGCTGCTCAAAGCACGCGGGGCGGAAGTCATCACCACGGTCTCCACCGACGAAAAGGAACAGCTGGCACTCGACGCCGGCGCGGACCACGTCCTGCGCTACGACGGCTTCGCGGAGCGGGTCAGGGACATCACCAGCGGAACGGGCGTAGACGTCGCCTACGACGGCGTGGGCAAGGACACCTTCGACGGCTCGCTGTCCGCTTTGCGTGTCAGGGGGATGCTGGTCCTGTTTGGAGCGGCTTCCGGTCCGGTTCCGCCATTTGATCCGCAGCGCCTCAATGCCGCGGGTTCGGTGTTCCTCACACGCCCCACCATGGGCCACTACCTGCGGGACGCGGCCGAGCGGCGCTGGCGTTCGGATGAAGTGTTCGCCGCCGCTGCAGACGGCAGCCTCAAGGTCCGCATCGGAGCGCGCTACCCCCTCAACCAGGCCGCGCAGGCGCACCGCGACCTCGAGGGCCGCAAGACCACCGGGAAAGTCCTGCTGGTTCCCTAGGCGCCGGCCACATTAACAGCCCGCAAACGCCTGGACCGCCGGAAACGGCGCGTCCGGGCGCGCCGGACACCTGTTGTTCATCTTCTCCCCGGAAAATACGGAGGTGACCCAGCAGCAGGTCCCCTCCGGGGATGCACGTTCCGGCGAGGAGCCAGCCAGCACCATGACAGACGGAGCAGCAGCCCCGGGCAGGTCCCGGACGTCCGACGACGCAGGCCGGCACCCGGCGGTCCACCAGCCCCAGCTGCCCGGCGCCCTCGCGGCACCGCCGGCCAGGACCCTGATCGACATCCTGCAGGAGACGGCCGCCCGTTTCCCCGAGGCGTCCGCACTGGATGACGGCCGCACGTCGCTCAGCTACGCCCAATTGCTGCAGGCCGTCCGGGCCACCGGCCGGCGGCTGCACCTCGCCGGACTGGGCGCCGGCGACAGGATCGGCGTACGGATCCCTTCCGGCACCAGCGAACTGTATGTCTCCATCCTGGCCATCCTCCTGGTGGGCGCGGCCTACGTTCCCGTGGATGCGGACGACCCCGAGGAGCGGGCCCGGCTGGTTTTTGGCGAAGCCCGGGTGGCAGCCGTTCTCAGGGCAGGCGGCGTTATCGAAGCGGGGCCGGCCGGAACCCGGCCAAGCGGTCCCTTCAAAGGGGCCCGGCCACCCGGACCTGGCGACGACGCCTGGGTCATCTTTACCTCAGGATCCACCGGAACGCCCAAGGGGGTGGCCGTCCAGCACCGGTCGGCGGCGGCATTCGTTGACGCGGAAGCGCGGATCTTCCTGCTCGGGGAGCCGCTCGGCCCCCAGGACCGGGTTTTGGCCGGCCTGTCCGTCGCGTTCGACGCATCCTGCGAGGAGATGTGGCTCGCGTGGCGCCACGGCGCCTGCCTGGTGCCGGCGCCCCGGGCGCTGGTCCGCACCGGCATGGACCTTGGGCCCTGGCTGATCAACCACGGCATCACGGCCGTCTCCACCGTGCCAACCCTCGCGGCACTGTGGCCCGCCGAATCACTCGAGAATGTACGCCTCCTGATCTTCGGCGGCGAGGCCTGCCCGCCGGAACTGGCCGAACGCCTTGCCGTCGAGGGCCGGGAGGTCTGGAATACCTACGGACCCACGGAAGCGACGGTGGTGGCCTGCGCGGCACCCCTGGGCGGGCCTGGCCCGGTACGGATCGGCTTGCCCCTGGACGGCTGGGACCTGGCCATCGTTGACGCGAACGCGGAACCGGTGGCCGAGGGCGCGGTAGGCGAACTCATCATCGGCGGTGTGGGCCTGGCCCGCTACCTTGATCCGGCGAAGGATGCCGAAAAGTACGCGCCGATGCCCACCCTGGGGTGGGACCGCGCCTACAGGTCAGGCGACCTCGTACGGTACGAACGGGCGGGCCTGGTCTTCCAGGGGCGCGCCGACGACCAGGTCAAGCTGGGCGGCCGCCGGATCGAACTCGGCGAGATCGATGCGGCCATGCAGGCACTCCCCGGAGTCGCCGGCGCGGCCGCGGCTGTGCAGACCACTGCCGCGGGCAACCAGATCCTGGTGGGCTACCTCGCGGCGGTGTCCGGCCAGGACCTCAACCTGGCGGCCGCCCGGGAACAACTTTCTGCCAGCCTCCCGGCGGCCCTGGTGCCGTTGCTGGCTGCCGTGGAGTCGCTCCCCACCAAGACCAGCGGAAAAGTGGACCGGCACGCCCTGCCGTGGCCGCTGGCCGGTGCGGGCGCCGCAGAGGCGGATGCCGCTCCGTTGAACCTCCCGGACGATGCCGCATGGATCGTGGAACAGTGGAGCAGCGTGCTGGGCAGCCCCGTCACCTCGCTGGACGCCGACTTCTTTGCCTACGGCGGCGGATCCTTGTCCGCCGCCCAGCTGGTCTCCGCGCTGAGGGGGCGCTACCCGACCATCACGGTGGCCGATGTCTATGCCACGCCCAGGGTGGGCGCGCTGGTGGAGCTGGCGCGGCAGGTCCACCCGGCCGGGGACTCCGGTCCTGCGCGGGAGCGCACCGTGCGGCCCACCGCCAGGAAGTCGCAGGTCTTCCAGACACTCATGGGGGTGCCCCTGCACATCCTGGTGGGCATGCGCTGGCTGACCTACCTCATGGCCATCAACAACCTGTTGGCCGGACTCGCGGGCTTCACCGCGGCGCCCACCGTGTCGTGGTGGTCGGTGGCCGCTTCCTGGCTGGTCTTCGTCAGCCCTGCCGGGCGGATGCTCCTGTCCGTCGCCGCCGCCAGGCTCCTCCTCCGCGGCGTCATGCCGGGGATCTACCCCCGGTCAGGCCGGGTCCACCTCCGGTTGTGGCTCGCGGAACAAATCCAGGACCTCGCCGGTGCGATCAGCCTTGCCAGTGCGCCCTGGGTGCCCTATTACGCCAGGGCGCTGGGCGCGAAAATTGGCCGGGACGTCCAGCTTCACTCATTGCCGCCTGTCACAGGAATGCTGACGCTGGGCAGTGGGGCGAACGTGGAACCGGAGGTGGACCTGTCAGGGTGGTGGATCGACGGTGACAACGTCCATATCGGCGCCATCCGGATTGGCCGGGGCGCCAGCATTGGGGCCCGGAGCACACTGATGCCGGGGGCTTCGATCGGGGCAGGCGCACAAGTGGAAGCCGGCTCTGCAGTGTTGGGGAAGGTGAAGGCAGGCCAACTGGCGGCGGGTTCACCGGCCCGGCGGCAAGGCAAGGCGAAGCACAGCGTGCCGGACACCCCGGTCCAGGGAAGACTGGCCGCACGGGCATGGTTCGTCGGCTTTGCCCTGGCGTCGGCAGTGCTCTCCACCATCCCCTACCTCTCCGCTGCCGCAGGGCTATGGACCGCGTTCGCCTTTATCCAGGGCAGCCCCTCGCTGACAGGGGCCCTGCCCCGGCTCGTGGCAGCCCTGGCTCCGGCGTCGCTGGTGTGGTTCACGGCGACGGCACTCCTGGTCCTGGCCGCCACGCGGCTCCTGTCCATCGGCATCACGGAGGGCTACCACCGGGTCCGCAGCCGCGTCGGCTGGCAGATCTGGGCTACTGAGCGGGTGCTGGACCTGGCCCGGGACCTGCTCTTCCCGATCTACGCCAGCCTCTTTACGCCGGTTTGGCTGCGCCTGCTGGGCGCAAAGGTGGGCAGGAACGTGGAGGCATCCACGGTGCTGCTGATCCCGAAGATGACCACCGTGGGTGAAGGGGCGTTCCTTGCCGATGACACCATGGTGGCTTCCTACGAGCTCGACGGCGGTTGGCTGCGCGTGGCTCCCGCAAAAATCGGCAAGCGGTCCTTCCTGGGCAACTCCGGCATGACCGCCGCCGGCCGCAACGTCCCGAAGAATTCGCTGGTGGCCGTCCTGTCGGCCACCCCGGCAAAAGCGAAGTCCGGGACCTCCTGGCTGGGAAGTCCGCCCGTCCGGTTGCGGCGGACGGCCATCGCCTCCGACGACACCCGCACCTTCCAGCCCCCGCCCAGGCTGAAGCTGGCGCGCACCCTGTGGGAGCTCGGCCGGTTCCTGCCGGTCATGCTCACGGTCGCCATCGCGGCCGGCACCATGCTGGCCTTCGACTGGATCGCAGCGACCTGGGGCTACGCCGCCGCCGCCCTGCTCACCGGCGTCGTGATGCTGCTGGCGGGCCTCGTGGCAGCAGGGGCGTCCGTCGCCGCGAAGTGGGTCCTGGTGGGGCGGATCCGGCCCGGCGAACATCCGCTGTGGAGCTCCTTCATCTGGCGGAACGAAGTGGTGGACAGCTTCATCGAACTGGTCACGGCGCCGTGGTTCGCCCGGGCAGCATCGGGCACCCCGGCGCTGGTCTGGTGGCTGCGTGCGCTCGGGGCGAAAATTGGCAGCGGCACGTGGTGCGAGAGCTATTGGCTCCCTGAAGCCGACCTGGTGGCCCTTGGCAGGAATTCCACGGTCAACCGGGGCTGCGTGGTGCAGACGCACCTGTTCCACGACCGTGTGATGAGCATTGACGCTGTTACGCTCGAGGACGGGGCCACCATGGGCCCGCACGGGGTCATCCTTCCCCAGGCCAGCATCGGCGCCGGCGGAACGGTGGGGCCGGCATCCTTGGTGATGCGCGGCGAAGCAGTGCCCGCCGCAACGTACTGGATGGGTAACCCGGTCAGCCCGTGGAGCGGACCCGGATCGCCGTCTGCCACCTAACCGAAGGTCCCATGAGTTCTTCAGCATCAGCCGCCCGGGGCAGCATTTCCGCAGCCACCGGAACCTCTCCCGACCCGTACCTGCCCGGTACCGGGACAAACGCCTTCCGCGTCGAGCGGTACGAACTGGACCTGGACTACCGGGTGGCCAGCAACCGGCTCAGCGGCAAAGCGGTGCTGCACGGCGTGACCTGCGCTCCGACGTCGGCCATTGTCCTGGACCTCGTTGGCCTGCGCACCACCAAGGTCCTGCTGGACGGCCGCAAGCCGCTCCGCTTCGCCCAGCGGGCCGGGCAACTGGTGGTCACCGCGCCCCGCCCCTTCGAAGCGGACCAGCCCTTCACCCTGGAGGTGCGCTATGAGGGCAACCCGCGCCCGCGGCGCGGCCCGTGGGGCGAGGTGGGCTGGGAGGAATTGACCGACGGAGTCCTGGTGGCCGGGCAACCCAACGGCGCACCCTCCTGGTTCCCCTGCAACGACCACTCCGGGGACAAGGCGAGCTACCGGTTCACCGTCACCACGGAGGCGAATTACCGCGTGGTATGCAACGGCGTACTACAGTCGCATACTGCCCGCGCCAGCCGGGAAACCTGGGTCTACGAACAATCGGAGCCGATGGCCACCTACCTGGCCACGGTGCAGATTGGCCGGTACGTGCCGTTGGAGCTGGACGCCGGACGGCACGGGATGCCGGTTCCGCAGTCCGTGGCTGTCTCCCCCGCCCTGGCGGAGCGTGCCAGGACAGGACTGGCCCGGCAGCCTGCCATGATGCGCACGTTCAGCAATTGCTTTGGCCCTTATCCGTTTCCCGCGTACACGGTTGTGGTGACCGAGGACGAACTGGAAATCCCGCTCGAGGCGCAGTCGATGGCAATCCTGGGTCCCAACCACCTGGGCCTGGACTGGGAGTCCCAGCGCCTGATCGCCCATGAGCTGTCGCATCAGTGGTTCGGCAATTCCCTGACGGCGGCGGGCTGGCAGGACATCTGGCTGCATGAAGGTTTCGCCTGCTATGCCGAATGGATCTGGTCGGAGGAAGCAGGGGTCATGAGCGTGGCGGAGCGGGCCGCCGCGGCATGGCACCGGCTGGCGGAGGAAGACCAGGACATCCTGGTGGGCGATCCCGGTCCCGAGCGGATGTTCGACGACCGCGTCTACAAGCGCGGCGCGCTGGCCGTCCATGCGGTCCGGATGGCCGTGGGCGACCTCGCCTTCTTCGCGGTGCTGCAGGACTGGACCGCCGGCCACCGGCACGGCTCCGTCACGACGCAGGACTTCATCGTTGCGGTCAGCAGCGCCACAGCCGTCGACGCGGAGTCGCTGCTGCATCCCTGGCTTTACGAGGAGCCGCTGCCGCCACTGCCGCGGGCCTGAGCGGGCAGGGAAAGTGCGACGGCGGCCGCAAGGTGTGCGGGCAGCCCGGTTTCAGCAGGGTCCAGGTCCCGCAGGCCGGGACGCCCACTGACGTCCACGGTGGACGGCGCAGTCCGGAGTCCGTCACCGGTCATTTTCAGCCAGGCTTCCTTGCGTGCCCAGAGCCTTGCCCTCGCCGCCGGCAGCAGTTGGGCCGTGACGTCCCGGAGGGTCTGGCGCTCTGCCGGCGTCAGGGCGACCCCGTCAAACCCATCAAAGCCAGTACGGCCCGGATCCTCCATGTCCGCGCCCAGCCGCGTTCCCGGGGCGGCGTCCACCACAGCCGCCAATAACGTCCAGCCCGCCGCCCGGGACAGGCTCAGGGCCAGCGGCAACGGCGCGCGACGGTAGCTGTAGCCCGGCCGGCCGTGGCCCAGCTCCGGACCGGTGCCGCAGCGCGGGCAGCTGTAGGCCACAGTGAGCTCTTCGGCGGGAACGGAGAGCAGCTCGGCGGCGAACCTCCGCTGCGCCAGCCGGCCGGCCAGGAAAGCAGTGCCGGCAGCCGGCGACATGGCCCGGGCCCGCGTCAGCTCGACGCCGTCGAGGAGGCGTTCGGCGTCCCGCTGCACCCCACTGTCTTTCCCGGACAGCAGGAAGGGCGGGATGGCGTGCACTTCGCATTGCGCCATGACCCGCCCTTCCCGAAAAGCCTGCAGGAGACCTACCGCTGGACAGCTCCGAAACGTTCGGCAGCCAGTGCAACTGCGCCTTCACGCGCCGTTGACGCCTCGTCAGCGGTCAGGGTGCGGTCTGCGGCCCGGAACCGGAGCCCGAAGGCCAGCGACTTCTTGCCGTCCTCGATGCCCTTGCCTGCGTAAACGTCGAACAGCGCCACGTCTTCCAGCAGCTCTCCGGCGCCTTCGCGCAGGGCGGCAAGGACGTCGTCTGCGGGCACGTCGGCCGGGACCACGAGCGCCACGTCCTGCGTGGCCACCGGGAACGTGGAAATGTGGCGGGCCACAATCACGTCAGGGGCGGCCTCGAACAGGGCATCGGCATCGAGTTCCAGTGCCACCGAACGGGCGGGCATGTCCGAGGCAGCCAGCAGCTTGGGGTGCAGTTCACCGGCGTAGCCGACGGTCTCCCCCGTGCGCAGCGCCAGCCGGGCGGTGCGGCCGGGGTGGAACGCCTGGTGGCTGCCCTGGCTGACCACCAGGTCAACGCCCAGCACGTCGCCGGCAAGCCGGGCCACGTCCAGTGCGTCGGCCCAGTCCCATGCGCGGGGCGTGTGGGCCGCAGCGGCCGGGGAGTCGTGGCCGGTGAAGACTGCCGCGATGTGGAACGGCTGGTTCGGGACGCCGTCGTACAGTGCGTCAAGAACCTCATCGGCAGGCTTGGCACCCAGCGGCGGGATGGAGGCCGTGCCCACCGTCCCCTCGGGCAGGAACACCAGGCCGGATTCGAACAGGGCCAGGTCCCGGAAGCCACGGGAGTGGTTGCGCTTGGCCACCTCGATCAGTCCGGGCAGGATGGACGTGCGCAGGTAGCCGTGCTCCTCGCTGATCGGGTTGGCCAGCTTGAGGGCGGTTCGCGCCCCTCCTTCTTCTGCCACGCCGAAGGTGTCGTTGGCCGCCTTGGAGACGAACGGGTAGGACAGGACCTCGGTGAGTCCGGCGTCGGCCAGTGCCTGGATGAGGCGGCGGCGCTGCTGCTGGACGCGGGTCAGGCCGCGGCCCGGAGGGGCGACCGGCAGCGTGGCGGGGATCTTGTCGTAGCCCACCAGCCGGGCGATCTCCTCGGTGAGGTCTTCTTTGGTCTCCAGGTCGCTGCGCCAGCTCGGCGGCGTCACGGTCCAGCCGCCGTCGTTCTTCACGACTGCGGCGCCCAGGTCCTCCAGCGAGGTGACGATCTGGTCCTCGGTGAAGTCGATGCCGATGCGCTCGGCAGCGAAGCCTGCGGGCAGCTCGATGGTGACGGTGTCCGGGGCGGTCCCGACGTCGGTGCCGGCTTCGTCGGCAGTGCCGCCGGCCAGTTCCACCAGGAGGTCCACCACGCGCTGGGCGGCGACGCCCGCCACCTGCCAGTCCACGCCGCGTTCGAAGCGCTTCGACGCCTCGGACGGCAGTTTGTGCCGGCGCCGGGAGCGGCCGATGGAAACGTCGTCAAAGTGCGCCGCCTCAACCAGGATGTTCGACGTCGAGTCGCTCACCTCGGTGGCCGCCCCGCCCATGACGCCTGCGATGCCGATGGCGCCGGAGTCGTCCGTGATGAGCAGGTCCTCGGCGTCGAGCTTGCGTTCCTTGCCGTCCAGGGTGGTGATCATCTCCCCCGCGGCTGCGCGGCGCACCACGATGTCGCCGGAGAGCGTGTCCAGGTCGTAGCAGTGCGTGGGCTGGCCCAGTTCGAGCATGACGTAGTTGGAGATGTCCACCGGCAGGGAGATGGAGCGGATGCCGGCGAGCCGGAGCCGGGAGACCATCCATGGCGGGGTGGGACGGGTGGCGTCCACGCCCCGGACGGTGCGGGCCACGAACCGGTCGCAGCCGGCTTTGCCGTAGATGGGGGCGTCGTCGTTGAGCTTGACGCCATAGCCGCCGGAAAGTTCGGCCGGTGCCTGGACCCTGGATGCGGGGTCCGTGAAGGCGGTGCCGGTGGCGTGCGCGTATTCGCGGGCCACGCCGCGGATGGAGAAGGCGTAGCCGCGGTCCGGGGTGACGTTGATTTCGGCTGCCTGGTCGTACAGGCCCAGGAGCTCCATGGCGTCGGTGCCCACCTCGGGGTCCAGCCCGATGCGGGACAGCACCAGGATGCCGTCGTGGTCCTCGCCGATACCCAGTTCGCGGACCGAGGCAATCATGCCGGCGGACAGGTGTCCGTACGTCTTGCGGGCTGAGATGCGGAAGTCGCCGGGCAGCACGGCGCCGGGCAGCGTGACCACCACTTTGTCGCCCTCGACGAAGTTGTGCGCGCCGCAGATGATGCCCTGGACGCCGGAGGGGTCGATGCCGTCCCCGGTGAGGGTCTGTTCCTTGCCTTCGGGGACTACGCGGACCTGGCACCAGTTGATGGTCTTGCCGTTGGTCTGCGGTTCCTTGACCAGGCTCAGGACCTGGCCCACCACCACGGGGCCCTGGAGGGTGTCCGTGGGACGGTGGACGGCTTCTTCTTCAAAGCCGACCTTGACCAGGTCTTCCATGACGTCTTCGGCCGTTGCTCCGGCCGGTACTGCTGCGAATTCCCGCAGCCAGGAAAGTGGGATACGCACTGTTAGATCTCCATCCCGAAGTGCTCGCTGAACCGTACATCGCCTTCGATCATGTCGTGCATGTCGGCAACCTCGTTGCGGAACATGAGGGCACGCTCGATGCCCATGCCGAAGGCAAAACCTGAATAGACGTCCGGGTCGATGCCGGCGGCGCGCAGGACGTTGGGGTTGACCATGCCGCAGCCGCCCCACTCGATCCAGCGCGGACCGCCCTTGGCGCCGGGGTGGAAGATGTCCAGTTCGGCAGACGGCTCGGTGAACGGGAAGTAGTTGGGGCGCAGGCGGACCTTCGCCTCCTCGCCGAACATCTGGCGGGTGAAGTGCTCCAGGGTGCCCAGCAGGTCCGCCATGGACAGGCCCTTGTCGATGGCCAGGCCCTCAAACTGGTGGAACACCGGGGTGTGGGTGGCGTCCAGCTCATCGGTGCGGAACACCTTGCCCGGGCACAGCACGTAGATGGGCACCTCGCGCTCGAGCATGGAGCGGACCTGCACCGGGGAGGTGTGGGTGCGCATCAACAGGTGCGCTTCGGGCGGTTCCACGAAGAAGGTGTCCTGCATTTCGCGGGCGGGGTGGTCCGGCTTGAAGTTCAGGGCATCGAAGTTGAACCACTCGGATTCCACCTCGGGGCCTTCGGCGATCTCCCAGCCCATGCCTACGAAGATGTCCGCGACGCGGTCCTGCAGGGTGGACAGCGGGTGGCGCGCACCGGCACGGCGGCGGCGGGGGGCGGCGGTGACGTCCACGGTTTCCTCGACCAGGATCCGGGCATCGTTCTCGGCTTCGAGCACCTCGGCGCGCTCGGCGAGCGCCTTGTTGACCCGGCCGCGGGAGGCGCCCATCAGCTTTCCGGCGAGCGCCTTCTGGTCCTTGGGCAACCTGCCGATTTCGCGGTTGGCAAGGCTGAGCGGAGATTTCTCGCCGCTGTGGGCAAGGCGTACCGCCTTCAGCTCGTCAAGGGTGGCCGCACCGGCGATGGCGGTGATGGCCTGGTCTACAGCGGCGTTGATGGCGGCCTCATCCGTGGGGTTCGGGATGGCGGCGCCCGGCAAAGTTTCAGTCATCTACTGTTCTTAGCTACGAGTCGTGGCTGCCGGCGGCCGGTCAGCCTTGCACGGTTTCCCGCGCGGCCCGTCCGTCGCCGGCAGGTCATGGATGAATGCGCTGAACGTCAGTGTCATTCAATGACCAGGTCAGGGCTCGCCGGCAGGACCGGCGGCCACTGCCCTCCAGTCTAGTAGAACCCTCCGGTTACCATGGCCTCATGACTTTGCGGCAGCGCGCGGGTTCCCTTGATGGCACGACGACGGCCCAGCGGCTCAGGCGGGCAGCCAACCTCCTCAACGGGAGCACCCTGGCCGGGCTCGCCGTCGCCCTTGCCGCCCGGACACAGGTCAGCCGCGGCCCGCGCGGACTGCTCATTGCTGCCGGTTACCGCTGGCGGTTGCCGCTTGCGCAGGCCTACACCCTGGGCAACGTGGTGCTGTGCCGCAGCACAGCGGCGGACCTGCTGTCGCGGCCCGCACTCCTGGGACACGAGGAGCGGCACTGCAGCCAGTACGCATGGTGCCTGGGGCTGCCGTTCCTCCCGTTGTACCTCGCGGCCGCCGCCTGGTCGTTGCTGCGCACCGGCAATCCGGGGACCGCGAACATCTTTGAACGGCGGGCCGGGCTGGCAGCCGGCGGCTACCCCATCGAGGCAGGGAGGCAGGCGTGACTGCCCAGGATATCCATTCCCGTTTGGATCCCGGGACCATCACCGTCACGGGGACGGGGTGGGCGGAAGCCGCCCCGGACCTGATGCTGGTCTCCGTAGGCGTGGAGTGCCGCGCCGCCTCGGTGGCTGAAGCGTATGCGGCCGCCGGCACACGCCTAGCGGCAGCCACCTCAGTGCTGCGGGGCTGCGGTGTTGCCCCGGACGATATCCGCTCGGCCGGCCTGGCCGTCCGAGCGGACCTCGCCTGGCGGGACGGTGAAGGCCAACGGCTCGTAGGCTACGTGGCATCGAGCAGCGTGACCGTCCGGCTGCGGGATCTCGGTACGGCCTCGGCCACAGTCTCCGAGGCTGTCCTCGCCGCCGGGGACGATGTCCGCTTGAACAGCCTCCAGCTGGTCCTCTCTGACGATTCCCCGGTCCGGGCACGGGCCCGTGACGCCGCCTGGCAGGACGCACTCAGCTCAGCCGGGCAGTATGCCGCGCTGGCCTCGGCCGCGCTGGGGAGGGTCTTGGCTGTCACCGAACCGCGTCCGGCGGCGGGACCGGTGCCGCTGGCCGGCATCCAGCGGGCATCCGCAACGGAGGGACCGTCGGTGGAACCGGGCGTAAGCCGGGTGGAGGCAAGGGTGGACGTGACATGGGAGCTGCTGCCCGGCAGCGAGGGCAGGTAAAGCAGCTGCGGCGTCGCCAGGAGGCGGTTCCGGACGGCGCGGCACCCTTGACTTAAATTCGAACATGTTTTCGAATTGGTGTCATGAGATGGGAAGCGCAAGCACTGGTGCAAACGCCGGACACCCCTGGTGGACCAGTTCCGGCGCTGCTGCCGCTGGCAGGCCTGGTCCGCTCCGTCACCACCCCGGAGTTCGCCGGGATCACCTTCCACGAGGTCACCGCCAAATCGGTGCTCAACAAGGTCCCGGCCGGATCGAAGATGCCGTTCGAATGGACGGTCAATCCCTACCGCGGCTGCAGCCACGCCTGCGTGTACTGCTTTGCGCGCAAAAGCCATACGTACCTGGACTTCGACGCCGGCATGGACTTCGACAGCCAGGTGGTGGTGAAGGTCAACGCCGCGGAGATTCTCCGGAAGGAACTGAACAAGGCCTCCTGGACCCGGCAGCAGGTGGCGCTGGGCACCAACACCGATCCCTACCAGCGGGCCGAGGGCCGGTACAAACTGATGCCGGGGATCATCAATGCCTTGGCGGAGTCGGGAACGCCCTTGTCCATCCTCACCAAGGGGACCCTGCTGGCACGGGACATTCCCCTGCTCAAGAGCGCCGCAGCCCAGGTACCCGTGGGGCTTGGCGTCTCCTTGGCCATGACCGACGAAGCCCTCTCCGAGGCAATCGAACCCGGCACTCCGGGGCCCAGGGCGCGCCTCAAACTGGTGTCACGGCTGCGCGAGGCCGGCCTGCCCTGCGGGGTCATGGCGATGCCCATCCTGCCGTGGCTCTCGGACAGCGACGAAGCCCTGGATGCCCTGTTCGCTTCGCTGGCCGCCGCGGGAGCCACCGGCGTCACCGCCGGCGCTCTCTACCTGAAGCCGGGTACCAGGGAATGGTTCATGAAGTGGGTTGCTGCCCACCACCCCGCACTGGCCGGGCGCTACCGGCGGCTCTACGGAACCGGTTCCTATGCGTCCAAGGAGTACCGGGTGTGGCTTGCGGGCAGGGTCCGGTACTTCAAAGCCCGTTACGGCTTTACGCAGGCCTCCGGCTTCAGCCACCGGGATCTTGACGATCCGCGGGCCGAGGAAGCTGCGTACCCTGCGGGGACCATCCCCACCGCGGCTCCCGACGGTCCCGCGGCTGCTTCAGCGTCGCCGTCCGCGGTGCAGGATTCCCTGTTCTAGGCAGCTTGGCGTATCAGGCGTGGGCCTGGCCCTTCCCCGGCACCATCGCAGCCACAGAGTCCAGGAGTGCGTGCACAATCGGATAGTCGGCCGGTATCCAGGGCAGGCCAAGGACAGCTGCCCTGTCCTCCAGCCGGATCCAGCGCAGTTCGTCGTGGTCTTCGAGCGGCGCTGGCTCGCCACTGGCCACCTCGGCGAACCAGACCCTCATGCTGGCCCGGTCGTTGAGCGGCCAGCCGGCCGGCGCCTCCGCCGGCAGTTCTGCACCCAGCGTTGCGCCGATTCCCAGCTCTTCGGCCAGCTCCCGGACCAGGGCGGCTTCGGGCGCCTCACCCGGTTCCACCTTTCCCCCCGGGAATTCCCACAGACCGGCCAGGTGCTCGGGAGCGCTGCGCCGCGCCACCAGAAGGGCGGTTGGATTAGCCAACCTGTCCACCACGGCTCCGCCTACTACCTGTATCAGTCCAGTCACCGGCCCATTCTATGGGCCACAATGGAAGGGGCCCGGAACAGCATTCCTTCTTCAGGGAACAGATCCTTCCCGCCAAGGGTTGGCTCCACTGTCGGGACCTTCCTGCCCCATAGCCGTGGCGTCCCCCTTTCCAGTTCCACCTTGTGAGAAGCAGGCATATGAGCAGCGTCCTTTCCCAGTCCACGGCAGCCCGTACCAAGACCCCCAACGTCGGCCTGGCCATCTTTGCCCTGGCCATGGGCGGCGTGGGCATCGGCGTCACCGAGTTCACCATGATGGGCCTGCTCAAGGAAGTGGAGCAGGGCCTGGGGATCAGCACCCCGGAAGCCGGGCACCTGATCTCCGCCTATGCGCTGGGAGTGGTGGTAGGGGCTCCCCTGCTGGCCGCCGTCGGCGCTAAGCTGCCCCGCAAGAGGCTGGCCCTGGGCCTGCTGCTGTTCTTCACGGTGGCCAACCTGACCTCATTCATGGCCCCCGACTACGGGTCGATGCTCGTGTCCCGCTTTGCGGCCGGGCTGCCCCACGGGGCGTTCTTCGGAGTCGCGGCCGTCATTGCAGCGTCCCTGGTTCCGCCCACCCGCCGGGGCTGGGCCATCTCCATGGTCATGGCGGGCCTGAGCGTCTCCAACGTGGTGGGCGTTCCGTTCGCCACCTGGCTGGGCCAAACCTTCGGCTGGCGCCTGCTGTTTGTCCTGGTGGGTGCCATCGGCCTGCTGGCACTGCTCATGGTGTGGAAGTTCGTACCGTTCCAGGCCGCCCACCCCGACGCGAGCATCCGCCGTGAACTCGGCGCCCTCAAGCGGCTCCAGGTCTGGCTGGCACTCCTGGTGGGCATTGTTGGCTTCGGCGGCTTCTTCGCCACCTACACGTACATCGCGCACACCATGACCGCAGTGGCAGGTATCCCGTCAGCATGGATTCCCTTGGTGGTTGCCCTGTACGGGCTGGGGATGGTGGCCGGCAACATCGTGGGTGGCAGGTTGGCCGACAAATCGGTCATGGGCACGCTCTACCGGGTCCTCCCCGCCATTGCCGTGGCCCTGGTCGTCTATGCCCTGGCCGCGCACTGGCCGTGGAGTGCCATGGTGATGGTGTTCGTGGTGGGCGCATCCGGATCCATGCTGATCCCGGCCCTCCAGACCCGCCTCCTCGATGCCTCGCCCGATGCCCCGTCGCTGGCATCGTCCCTCAACCATGCCGCGCTGAATGTCGCCAACGCACTCGGCGCATTCCTCGGGGGGCTGGTCATCGCGCTGGGGTGGGGCTTTGTCGCCCCCGCCCTGGTGGGCGCTGTCCTTGCGGTCCTCGGCTTCAGCGTCGCCCTGCTCAGCGGACTGCTGGAGCGCAAAAGGCCGCTTGCTGCCTGAGCCGGCCGGCCACCCGTCCCGGGCGGCCCCATCGCCGGTCCGGCAGCAGTAAACAGGCCACCCGTGACGGGTCTTAACGATGCGGCAACGCCCGCTTTGGAGCTACTGACTTTGCCGGGTGCGTATGTTAGCTTGAGGCTCATCGGGACTATTAATCCCGGTCACAATAAGGAGGAGACATGGGTTTTCTTGCTTGGATTATTTTGGGCCTGATTGTCGGGGCCATCGTTAAGGCCGTTATGCCCGGACGGGTCGGCGGCGGCTGGGTCACCAGCCTCATCCTGGGTGTCGTTGGAGCCATCGTTGGCGGCTGGATTGGCAGCCTCCTGTTCAACAAGGGCGATCTTGCCTTCTTCGACCTCGGCACCTGGATTCTCGCTATCGTTGGCGGCCTGGTTGTCGCCGGCATCTACGGAGCCGTCACCGGACGCGGAAAAGCCACTCGCGCACCCTGATTAATCTGTCCAGCAACACTCAACGGGCCCCGGATTTCCGGGGCCTTTCTTTGTACCCGAGTGCACTATCCGTTGAGGTCCTGGGACGGTGATGCAGGGCGGCGCTGGGAACGGGCACTGGCGTAGAGGCACACGGTGGCCGCCGTTCCAAGGTTGAGGCTTTCGGCCGCGCCGTATACCGGGACCGCAACCCGGTGGTCTGCCAGTGCAAGCTCCTCTTCGGAGAGGCCCTGGGCCTCATTCCCAAAGAACCAGGCGGTCGGCGCAGCAAGGTCGTATTCGGATGCAGGGCCGGCTCCGGTGAGCCGGCGGCGGGCGTTCTCGTCCTGCAGGACATCGAGGTCCAGCTGCCCGTATCCGTCGGCCGCAAGGATCCCGATGCCGCGGGCCTTGCATGCCGCAGCCAGTTCTGCGGGGTCCGCGGCAAGGACCACTGGAAGGTGGAACAGCGAGCCCGCGGTGGAGCGGACGGCCTTGGGGTTGTAGATATCGACGCTGGAGGTGGTGAAGACCACTGCGTCCGCGCCTGCCGAATCGGCTGCGCGCAGGACCGTGCCGGCGTTCCCGGGATCCCTGACCTGGCACAGCACGGCAATCAGGAGGGGTGCGGCGTCGAGCACGTCCGCCAGCTCAACGTCCACGAAACGGCAGACGGCGACGATGCCCTGCGGATTGACGGTGTCCGCCATGGCCGCCAGGACCTCGTCGGTGGCCAGCCGGGCGTCGGTGCCTTCGGCAAGTTCTTCGAATTCGGGGAAACGGTCAAGGCAGCTTTCGCTGGCGAAGACCTCAGTGACGATCCCCTCGGCGCCGGACGCAAGGCGTTGCTGGTGGAGCTTGAGGGCTTCCCGGACCGCCTGCGGCCCCTCGGCAAGGAACTGGCCGCGCTTTAAACGGGCCGGGCGCCCTGCAAGTTTTGCCACGTCCCTGACCCGATCGGCTCGGGGGTTGGACAGTGGAAGATCTTGCGGGCGCCCGGATTCGTTCATACAAGAACTGTAGTAGCTGACGCTTCGAGTTCCTGAACTGGCCCCTCAGGCGAGGGGTGGCAGCGGCTGCTAAGCTGCGGCAACCTTCTTGGCGGAGGTGTCTGCCGGCAGGGAGTCCTTGGCCACCTGGACCAGTGCGGCGAAGGCGTTGGCGTCAGAGACGGCAAGCTCGGCCAGCATGCGGCGGTCAACCTCGACCTCGGCGGCCTTCAGGCCCTGGATGAGGCGGTTGTAGGTCAGGCCGTTGGCGCGGGACGCAGCGTTGATGCGCTGGATCCACAGGCGGCGGAAGTCGCCCTTCTTCTTCTTGCGGTCACCGTAGCTGTACACAAACGAGTGCAGCAGCTGCTCTTTGGCCTTGCGGTACAGGCGCGACCGCTGTCCGCGGTAGCCCTTCGCCCGTTCAAGAACAACCCGGCGCTTCTTGTGGGCGTTGACCGCCCTCTTCACACGTGCCACGTGCGTACTCCTTCGAAAATCTGATCCCAAGCATCTGTTGCCGGTGTTCCGGCGGCCTGAGAAGGCTGTTTGGCAGGTGACGGACCACCGGCGGGCGGTCCATCAATAAACTTGGAAACTAGATGCCGAGCATCTTCCGGATGACCTTGGCGTCGCCCTTGAAGACGATCTTGTCGCCGGCAAGGCGGCGGGTCAGGCGGCTGGACTTGTGCTCCAGGTAGTGGCGGCGGTTGGCCTGCTGGCGGCGCAGCTTGCCGCTGCCGGTCAGCTTGAAGCGCTTCTTAGCACCACTGTGGGTCTTCATCTTCGGCATGGGAACCGATCTCCTTACGTTTCTGCGGGCCCGGGGGCCGGCAGTTCTATCGCGCAGCCACCCCCGCGGGCAGCATGCTGGTTGCTGACTGCCGGAGCATGCCCGGCAGCTGTGAACTAGTTGGTCTTCTTACCGGCCGGCTTCGGCACTGCCTTGGGGGCAGGGCGTGCAGCAGGCTTAGGTGCAGCAGGCCTGGCCACCGGCTTGGGCGGCGCAGGCACGCCGGCCGGCTTCGGCGCAGCCGCTTCCGGCTTGGCGGCAACTGCAGGCTTGGGCGCCGGCGCGGCGGCCTTCGGTGCAGCAGCCTTGGGTGCAGCAGCAGCCTTCGGCGCTTCCTGCTTCGGAGCCGGAGCCTTGGGGGCTTCCTGCTTCGGAGCCTCCTGCTTCGGTGCTTCCTGCTCAGGAGCGGCAGCAGGCGCTTCGGCCGGAGCGTTGTCGGCGGCAGGTGCCTCCGGCTCGGTGGAGACGGTGAAGCCTTCCGGCAGGAGGTCCGCCAGCGACTGGGTCATGGGAGCCTGGTCCTTGCCGGAGGTGTCTACCCGGCCCGCAGCCTTGGCTTCATTCTCGGCCTTGGCTTCGGCGCGCTGGGTGGCACGGCGTGCCTCCGCCTTCGCTTCTGCCTTGTTCTTCAGCGGGCCAACCACCATGACCATGTTGCGGCCGTCGATGCGGGGGCTGGACTCCACCACGCCGACTTCGGCGACGTCGTCCGCGAAGCGCTGGAGCAGGCGGATGCCCATCTCCGGACGCTGCTGCTCGCGGCCACGGAACTGGATCATGGCCTTGACCTTGTCCCCGGCGCCGAGGAAGCGCAGGGCGTGGCCGCGCTTGGTCTCGTAGTCGTGGGTGTCGATCTTCAAGCGGAAGCGGATTTCCTTCAGAACAGTGTTCGTCTGGTTCTTCCGGGCCTCACGTGCCTTGACCGCGGCCTCGTACTTGTACTTGCCGAAGTCCATCAGCTTGCACACCGGAGGCTTCGCCTGAGGTGCAACTTCAACGAGATCAAGGTCGGACTCGGCAGCCAGGCGCAGGGCATCCTCAATACGGACGATTCCTACCTGTTCACCTGCAGGGCCGACCAGCCGCACCTCGGGGACGCGGATACGCTCATTGATTCTTGGCTCGCTAATGTTAAAGCTCCTGTGTTTGTTGTTGAGTCCGGCAAATGAAGAAGGCCCCCAATTGCCGGAGCAATCGAAGGCCTCAAAGAGGTTGGACCGGCAACCCGAAAAGGGCTGCACGTGCACAGTCCCGGCAAATGCCGGCTCATGCCCAACCAGGTACCCGGCAACCTTGCGTCCCTGCGGGTTCCAGAGGAACGGGCGGGACAACGGCTGACGCGGGTGGGAGAGAACTCCGCTTGCAAACTGGATGCCATTCTACAGAAAAAATTCCCGTCAACGCCGCGAAGCGCTGCTGGGAACCTGATCGCTTAGGACAATCCCTGAAATAACTACATCCAGTCGGTCTGTGTCAAGCTTACCAGTATGAGCACCCCAGACAGTAATTCATACGTCTTCGAGCCCGGCAACGCAGGCGCAGACGTTTCACAACAGATCCGCGACATCTCCGAAGTTCCCGCCATCGAGGTCATCACCACGGCGGCCGTACACCTGATGAGCGCCGCCGCGGTAAAGCTTGGCCTGGCCGCGGAGGACAACGCAGCCGAACTCAAGGACCTCGACGAGGCCCGGAAGCTGATCACCGCACTGGCCGGACTCGTGACCGCAGCTGCCCCGGAGATCGGATCCCAGCACGCCGGACCCTTGCGCGACGGCCTGCGGTCCCTGCAGCTGGCCTTCCGCGAAGAGTCACTGATTCCGGATGCACCGGGCAAGGGCCCGGGCGAAAAGTACACCGGGGCAGTCAACTAAAGCCCAACTCCCCCAGGCACCGTCCGACGGCGGGACACCCCCTTTGCGGGTGTCCCGCCGTCGCGCTTTAACTCCACGGCTGGGCGGGACCGCTCAGGCGGCCGGCCGGCGGCGCCGCTGTTGGAGCGCAAGCCCTACGACGCAGAGCACCACGCCGGCGGCTCCGACGGAAACGAAACCGCCGGAGGGGCCCATGACGTCGATGAAGACCCCGGCCAGCGGCGAACCGAACGCAACTCCGGCGGTCAACGCGGAGCCGTACCAGCCCATCGCCTCCCCGCGCCGCTCCTCGGACACCAGGTCCGCCACTTTCTCTGAGGCCGCGGACAGCACGGGGGCGCACAGCAGCCCGGGCAGGACGGAGACGAGGGCCAGCGTCCAGGTGTCGTGGGCGAAAGCCATGGGCAGGGTCAGGGCGGCCATGCCGAGCAGCAGGAAGATGGGCGGGACGGGCCGGTGCATGGCCCCGTAGATCAAACCGCCCACCACGGAAGCCGCACACCAGAAGACGAAGACGATCCCGATCTCGCTCTGGTGGCCGCCGATTTCCAGTGCAGCGACGATGCCGACGTCGGTGCCGCTGAGGACCATTCCGGCGCCGGCCGCTACGGCGAAGAGGGCTGCGACTGTTGCGGTGAACCAGGAAAAGCCGCCCGCCAGCTTTCCCCGAAGGCCCTGCGCGGCGCTGGTGGCCGCCCCGGCGGGCGCCAGTTCGGCAGCGGCTTCCTGCACATGCGCCGGGGCCGTGGACACCACCGCGGCCTCGGCAGCATGCTGCTCATCCTCTGCGCATTCCAGGCTCAGGCCCTCGCTGCGGGTGGGCGGGTTGAACCACATGAGGAACAGGCCGGCGAGCGACGTCGAAACGCCCACCACCGTGAGTCCTGCGGTGGTGTAGCCGCTGGTGGCCACCACGGCGCCGGCGGCCGGGCCGATCATGAAGACCACTTCGGTGGTGATGGCGTCGAGGGCAAACGCGGTGCGGCGCTGCTCGCCCTCCGCCAGGACGCCCAGGGATTGACGGACCACGCTGAAGATGGGGAGCGTGAGCAGGCCGCCCACAAAGACCAGCGGAAGGAGCCACTGGTAGGACACGTGGGGCACCACCGACCAGATCACCGTCTCCGAGATCACCGATGGAATGAGCGCGGTCCGAAGACCCACGGTGTCCACGCGCCTGCCACGCCACGGCGCACCCAGCGCAATGCCGATGGTCATGACGGCCGCGGCGGCACCGGCGGCGGCATAGCCCTGGCCCAGGGTGAGGACGATGTGCAGGGTGAGCAGAACGCCGGCGGCCGAGTGCGGGATCCGGGCAACCATGCCCACCAGCAGCAGCCGGCGGATGGGCCGAACGGCAAGCAACTCCCGGTAGAGAGCGAAATTCACGAAAGCGGTCCTTCGGATGCGCCGCAGCCCCGGCGGGGATCACCCATCCGGCTGGCGGCTAGTCGGGCGCGCGCCTCAGTTTGATTTCAAGGGAATCGACGCGCTCCCCAAACAATACATTCCGGGACCACTCCGCCTGCAGGCCGGCCACCAGCTCCTGCACACCGGCAGCGTCGAGGCCGTCTTCAAGGTACAGCACCACTTGCAGCTCCGGCCCGGCACCACCGCCTGGAACAACAGAGCCGTCGGCGGCCATGGCGGCCACTCCCCTGCCGGGCAGCAGCTCGATGCCGCGGACAGCCGCGAAGCCGGCGGCAGCGGTGCCCATTTCGGCGGCCAGCTCCTGGTCACCGTAGGAAGGGGTCCAGCCATGCTGCTGGGCGAGGGCCCAGACACCGGGCCTGCGCACCACGAACGTCACGTCGGCGCCCGGATCCAGGACCAGGAGTTCTGCCCCTTCGGCGACGGCCGAGAGCGCCGCGCGGGCGGCATAGACGGCCACCGGACGGGCTTCGGGATGCCAGGCGGACAATGCGTCCGCCGACGTGAAGGCCGGCAGCGCAGTCCGTCCGTCCGCAGCCTTCAGCGTCACCAGCGCCATATCCGCCTGTTTGTCAGCGTGCAGCCCGTGCTCTGTTTCTGCCTCTTCAGCCAGCTGCGCCACGATGGGAATGAAAACCCGGGCCGTGGCCAGCGACGCAACGACGTCAGCCTCGTCGCCCCGCCCCTGGCGGAGCGCGGCAATTGCGGCGAGGTAGCCGACGTCGGCCGTTCCGTCGTCGTCCTCGAAGTTGTGGATCTTTGCGTCCTCACCGGCGAGGCTGCGGCCGGCCCATGGCTGGCCCGCGGAGTCCGTGGCACCACCGGCGCCTGCCAGCGCCGCCGCGATGTGTCCGGGCAGGTGGCGGGCGGGAGGGTTTACCGGTTCTTCGGAGCTGGGCATGGCCGGGCTGCTTCCCCGCGCCTAGCGGCGGCCGGCGACGTCGAGGGCTTCGGGCAGCGTGAAGGCTCCGGCGTAGAGGGCCTTGCCCACAATGGCGCCTTCGACGCCCAGGGGAACCAGCGAGCGGAGGACCTTGAGGTCGTCCAGGCTGGAGATGCCGCCGGAGGCCACCACGGGCTTGCCGGTCTTCTCCACCATCTGGCGCAGGAGTTCAACGTTCGGGCCCTGCAGGGTGCCGTCCTTGGTCACATCGGTCACCACATAGCGGGCGCAGCCGGCCTCTTCGAGGCGGCCCAGCACGTCCCACAGGTCCCCGCCTTCCTTCGTCCAGCCACGGCCGGCCAGGGTGGTCCCCCGGACGTCAAGGCCGACGGCGATCTTGTCGCCGAAGCGCTCGATGGCCCGGGCAGTCCACTCCGGGTTTTCCAGTGCCGCGGTCCCGAGGTTGACGCGTGCCACACCCAAATCGAGGGCTGCTTCCAGGGTCTCGTCATCGCGGAGGCCGCCCGAGAGCTCCACCTTGATGTCCAGCCTGCCCACCACCTCGCGGAGCAGGTCGGCGTTGGAGCCACGCCCAAACGCTGCGTCAAGGTCCACCAGGTGAACCCATTCGGCGCCCTGCTGCTGCCAGTTCAGCGCCGCTTCGAGGGGCGTTCCGTAGCTGGTTTCGCTTCCTGCCTCGCCCTGGACCAGCCGGACGGCCTGGCCGTTGACGACGTCGACGGCAGGCAGCAGTTCAAGTACCGGCAGGTCATGTGCGGTGGTCATACTCATCCTCGGTGTTGGTTCTTCGGTTTCGGGCAAAGGCGGGTGGAAGTCGGCGCGCTCAGGCAGCGCCGCGGAGCCCCTGGATCAGCCGGCCGGCAGCGTGAGCAGGTAGGCGGCGACCAGCGACATGGCGGCCAGGACATAAAAGGCCACCTGGGTCCAGAGGGGCTTGCGCTGCTGCCGGAACGAGATGCCGCCGCCAATCAGCAGGCCGGCGAGGCCCGTCAGGAGTACGGGCCACATCTAGGCGTCACTGCCGGCGTCGGCGGCCGGGGCGCCGGAGTCAGCGGCGGCCGGCTTGCGCAGGCCTTCCACCCAGTTGCGCAGGAGCCGCGCACCGGCATCGCCGGACTTTTCGGGGTGGAACTGGGTGGCGCAGAGCGGGCCGTTTTCTACGGCGGCGATGAACGGTCCGCCGTGCTCGGACCAGGTAACCAGGGGCGGCGCCATCCGGGGCTGGATGACGTCGAAGTTCCATTCCTGCACGCCGTAGGAGTGCACGAAGTAGAACCGTTCGTTTTCGACGCCGGCAAAGAGTTTCGAGCCTTCGGGGACCTTGACGGTGTTCCAGCCCATGTGCGGAACAACTTCGGCGGGGAGTGCCTCCACCTTGCCCGGCCATTCGCCGATGCCCTGCGCTTCGGTGCCGTGTTCGACGCCGGCTTCAAACAGGACCTGCAGGCCCACGCAGATCCCAAGGACCGGGCGGCCGCCTGCCACGCGCCGGCCGATGAGCCGGATGCCGTCCACGGCCTTGAGCTCGCGCATCACGGTCTCGAACGCGCCGACGCCCGGCACCACCAGGCCGTCCGCGTTCAGCACGTCTTCCGGCTTGGCGCTCAGGACCACTTCCGCGCCGGCACGTTCCAGCGCGCGCACGGCCGAGCGGACGTTCCCGGACCCGTAGTCCAGCACCGTGACCGTGGGCTTGCCCTCCGGCGACGGCAGCCTGCGCGACGCCGACGGGTCGATGATTGCCCCGTCCTTCAGGACCTGCCCGCTCACAGCGCACCCTTGGTGGACGGGATGCCCTCAACCCGGGGATCCGGTTCGACGGCGGCGCGGAGGGCGCGGGCAAAGGCCTTGAACTGTGCCTCGACGATGTGGTGCGGGTCCCGGCCGGCAATCACGTTCATGTGCAGGCAGATGCCGGCGTGCAGGGTGATGGCCTCGAACACGTGGCGGGTCAGGGACCCTGTGAAGTGGCCGCCGATCAGGTGGTATTCCTGGCCCGCCGGCTCACCCCCGTGCACCAGATACGGGCGGCCGGACACGTCCACCACCGCATTGGCAAGGGCCTCATCCAGCGGCACGGTGGCTTCGCCGAACCGGCGGATGCCTGCCTTGTTGCCCAGGGCAGTCCGGAGGACCTCGCCGAAAGTGATGGCGACGTCCTCCACGGTGTGGTGGACGTCGATGTGGGTGTCGCCGGTGGCCTTGACCGTCATGTCGATCAGCGAGTGCTTGCACAGGGCGGTCAGCATGTGGTCGTAGAACGGCACCGAGGTATCGATGTCCGATACGCCGGTTCCGTCGAGGTTGATCTCCACGAGTACGGAGGACTCGCTGGTGGCACGCTCCATGCGGGCGGTCCGGGCAGCAGCCGTATTCGATCCGGTTGGACTCATGGTGAAGGATCCTTAGTGGGAGAAGGAGTGGTTCAAGGCGACCAGCGCCGCAGTATCAAGTCTAGGCGTGAAGCGCGGCGTGGCCGGCAAGGATGCGTTCCAGGGACGTGAGGAAGGCTGTGGTTTCCGCCTCAGTGCCTGCGGTGACCCGGAGGTGGCCCGGGATGCCCACGTCCCGGATGAGCACGCCCGCGTCCAGCAGTTCCTGCCAGACCTGGTGCGGATTTTCCAGGCCGCCAAAGAACACGTAGTTGGAGTCCGACGCGGCGGGCTTGAGGCCCATCCTGGTCAGTTCGGCCACGATGCGGTCCCGCTGCTTCTTGATGTCCTCGACGTCGGCCATGAGCGCTTCGCGGTGTTCGAGTGCGGCCAGGGCGGTGGCCTGGGTGATGGCGGACAGGTGGTACGGCAGGCGGACCAGGCGCAGGGCGTCGGTGACCTCGGGTGCAGCAGCCATGTAGCCGAGCCGGGCCCCCGCCAGGGCGAACGCCTTGCTCATGGTGCGGGACACGATCAGCCGCTCACGGCCGGGCAGGAGCGTCAGCGCGCTGGGCGTTCCGTCGTGCGCGAACTCGTGGTACGCCTCATCGACTATGACGATGGCCTGGCTGTCCGCACCGGCCTCGTAGACGGCCTCCACGACGTCCAGCCCAAGCCCGGTCCCGGTGGGGTTGTTGGGCGAGCAGAGGAACACGATGTTCGGCTGCAGTTCCTTGACCTGGCGGGCTGCGGACTCAGCGCTGAGATCGTAGCCTTCCGAGCGTTCCCCGGTGATGTACTGCGTGTCCGTTCCACTGGCCAGCAGTGGGTACATGGAGTACGTGGGCGGGAAGCCAAGGGCCGTGCGCCCTGGACCGCCGAAGGCCTGGAGGATCTGTTGCAGGACCTCGTTGGAACCGTTGGCTGCCCAAAGGTTGGTTTCGTCGAGCCCATGCCCGAGGTATTCCGCCAGGGCCTTCCGGAGCGCTGTGAACTCGCGGTCCGGGTAGCGGTTGAGGCCCGCGGCGGCTTCGGTAACGGCGGCGCTGATGGCGGCCCGCACATCGGCAGGAACACCATGGGTGTTTTCGTTGACGTTCAGCAGGATGGGGACGTCCAACTGGGGAGCCCCATAGGGAGTCAGTCCGCGAAGGTTGCTGCGGAGGGGAAGCCGGTTCAGACGTTCTAGCTGCTGGTTCACCTGAACAGTTTAGTTGCCGCGGCAACCGCCGGAAAATGTGACGGTTCCTGTTCGCTCCGGGCACGGCCAGGAGCGAGGCGGTGCCTGCAGCGCACCACACGGATCGCCGTGGCAGCTACTCAGTGCGTGGGAACGAACAGCTGCTGGCCTGGAAGGACGGTGCCGGCGTCAAGGTTGTTGAGCTGGACGATGTCCGCCACGACGTCGCGGGCGTCCCGGTCCGGAGCGACGGCGCCCGCAATGGCCCACAGCGACTGGCCGGACTGCACGGTCACCGTGACGGTGGGCGTCACGGCAAGGTCGGCGGCCGAGTCCGAGGCCTTGGCCGGGGAGTGGAAGAGGCCTGAAAGCGACAGCAGGAGTACAGCCAGGAGCACGAGCGGAACTCCGATCAGGACGATCCTCCCCCGGCGGGTCAGCCGCAGGGGTGCGGACGAAGGTGAAACCTGGTGAAGAGATAAAGCTGACATGAACTAAGCCCTCCTGGACTTGCCGTGCTGCCCGGGTGTCCGCCCGCTGCTGCCTTGCCGTTCATATCGCGCCGGACTTCTCCCGGCCGCGTATTCGAATGGGGCACCTGCTGGTTAGAACACATGTTCGAACTTTGCTTGTTAAGTTTTAGCACCTATCAACGAACATTGTCGAGACTCGCTAGAACAAATGTTTGAAAAAGCAATGTGGCTGGCCTAGTTTTGAAACCACAGAACATCCACCACTGAAGTTGAACAGCAGGGTCTGACAATGACAGTGGGAGTCCTTCCGGCGGCACTGTGGAACAGCGGCACACGGAAGATCCGGCGGCAAGCGAAAGGCATTGGCGAATATGGCAGCAGCAGCCGCCGGGGGCAGGACCGCCCCGCAATCCAAGAGGACAGCCAAGGGCCTGACCCCACGGCAGAAAAAGATCCTCGAAACCATCCAGCGCTCGGTCAACGAGAACGGTTATCCGCCCTCCATGCGCGAGATCGGCGATACCGTCGGCCTTGCGAGCCTGTCCAGCGTGACCCACCAGCTCTCACAGTTGGAGAAGCTGGGTTACCTGCGCCGCGACCCCAAGCGGCCGCGCGCCATGGAAGTGCTGATGCCGCTCACGCTCGACGGCGGGGGCAAAGGCGCCGGCGCGTCTCCTGCGCCGCAGGCTGCGGGCGGCGGCGCCACGGTCACCGAACTGCCCACCGCGCTGGATACGGCCATGGTTCCGCTGGTGGGCCGGATTGCCGCCGGCGGCCCCATCCTCGCCGAACAGCTCGTGGAAGACGTCATGCCGCTGCCCCGCCAGCTGGTGGGCCAGGGCGAACTTTTCATGCTGAGGGTGGCCGGTGACTCCATGGTGGACGCCGCCATTTGCGACGGCGACTGGGTGGTGGTGCGGCGGCAGGCTGACGCTGCCAACGGGGACATTGTTGCTGCCCTGCTGGACGACGAGGCGACCGTGAAGACGTTCCGCCAGCGCGACGGACACACCTGGCTGCTCCCCCAGAACACGCAGTACGAACCAATCCTGGGCGACCACGCCACCATCATGGGCAAGGTCGTCTCAGTCCTGCGTTCGCTCTAGCCTGCGCACGCCTGCGCGGCATCCGCGCAGGCGTTGTCCGGCGGTTTCTCAGGAAGCGTCTGCACCAAGCCGGGTGAGCGCAGCCAGCGCCTTGGCGCGATCGGTGGTGGCCCAGAACGGGGGCAGCGCCCCGCGCAGGAATCCCGCATAGCGTTCGGTGGCCAGCCGTGAGTCCAGGACAGCCACCACCCCTTTGTCCCCGGTAGACCTGATCAGGCGGCCGGCGCCCTGCGCAAGCCGGATGGCCGCGTGGGTGGCGGAAACGGACATGAAGCCGTTTCCCCCTGCCTGCGCCACGGCACGCGAACGCGCCGTCATGAGGGGATCGTCCGGCCGCGGGAAGGGGATGCGGTCTATCACCACCAGCCGGCAGGATCCTCCGGGAACGTCGACGCCCTGCCACAGGGACATGGTTCCGAAGAGGCAGGTGTCCGGTTCGTCGGCGAATTGCTTCACCAGGGCGGTCATGGTCGACTCGCCCTGGCAGAGAACAGTCATATTGAGCTTGGGCCGGAGGGCATCGGCGGCCTCTTCGGCGGCCCGACGCGAGGAGAACAGGCACAGGGCGCCCCCACCGGATGCCTTGATGAGTGCTTCGAGTTCTGACAGCGCTTCCGGTGACACGCCGCGGCCGGGCTTGGGCAGGTGGCCGGCGACGTAGAGGATGCCCTGTTTGGGATAGTCGAAGGGCGAGCCAACATCCACGCCCGTCCAGCTGGGGGCTCCGTCGCCTACCAGGCCCAGTCCCCCGGCCGCCGGTTCAAAGGCGGAGCCAATGGCCAGGGTGGCAGAGGTCAGCACGACGGTATGGTCCGCAAAAAGCCCCTCCCGCAGCCTCCCGGCGACGGATAGTGGGGCTATGTTGATCAGCACCGGTGCACTGTCATCGGGCGGTGAGTATCCCTGGCCGGGGTCGAAGGTGCTGGCGCGGGAAAACCACACCACTTCGCGGTTCTCGCGTGCAGCAATGAGCCTTTCGCAGAGTTCCAGGATGAGCATCAGCCGGGAACGCGCCAGCTGCCGCCCGCCGTCGGCTGTGGTGTTGCTGTCTCCTTTGGAATCGGACAACGCGGCCCGGCACGCTTCACGCAATTGGTCCACGCAGTCGAGCTGTTCATCGTTCAGCCCGTTGGGAAGCAGACCGTTCGGCGCGCCGGCAAGAGCCAGCTCCAGGTTTGCAGCTGCGGCGTTCAGGGCATCAACGGTGATGGCGGTATGTTTCCGGGCACCCGAAGCGGCAGCGTGGACCATAGCCACGGACAACTGTCCGGACACGGCGCCAGTGACCCGGTCCTGCAGTTCGTGCGCTTCGTCCACCACCACGACGTCGTATTCGGGCAGGACCGCGAGTCCCTCGAACGCGCTGACGGCCAGCATGGCGTGGTTGGTCACCACCACATCGGCGTCGGCTGCGTCCTGGCGGGCGAGTTCGCTGAAGCATTCGGCGGCCATTGGGCATTTCTGTGCCCCCAGGCATTCCATCGACGTCACGGAAACCTGGCGCCAGGCACGGTCGGTCACACCCGGCAGGAGCTCGTCCCTGTCGCCGGTGGCTGTCTTTTCAGCCCATTCGCGGAGCCGCACCACTTCCTTGCCAAGCTGCGACGATGGTCCGCCCACGGAAGCAGCGAAATGTGGAACGCTGGTGTCCTCTCCCAGGGAGAAGAGCTGACCTTCCGAGGGCTCCTCTGACGGGAACCCGCCTTCAAGCTTGTGGCGGCAAACGTAGTTGGACCGCCCCTTGACCAGGGCAACCTTGACCGGCCGGTCCAGTGCCGGCGTGATGTTCTTCAGGAGCCGGGGCAGGTCCCTGCCCACAATCTGGGTCTGCAATGCCAGCGTGGCCGTGGACACCAGGGCCGGCTTGTTGCTTTCCAGGGCATGGGCGATAAGCGGCACCAGGTAGGCGAGCGATTTGCCGGTGCCGGTGCCTGCCTGGACCAACAAGTGGTTGCCCGTTTCGATGGCCCGGGCCACCTGGCGGGCCATTTCGTGTTGTCCGGTGCGGCTTTGTCCGCCCATGCCGGCGACGGCGCGGTCGAGCAGTTCAATAACGAACTGCTCGCCCGCCGTCTGCGCAGCTTCGCCGGCCGCGGGGTCAGTCATTGACGACGAATGGTTCCAGTTCAGACGCGAGGCCCTCCCGGACCATCACGGCAGCCCTGGTGCCTGCCTCAACGTGGTCCAGGCTGAGGATTTCGGCGTCGGACTCGTGGAGCTTGCTGAGCAGGTCCCCGCGGTCGTACGGAATGAGCAGCTCCATCTTGACCGATGGCCGCGGAATGGACTCACTGATGGCCTTCAGGAGTTCCGGAATGCCCTCCCCCGTGCGGGCCGAAACCACGACGTGCCGAGGCTCGCGCTGCTTGAGCCGCTCCACCACAAAGGGGTCCGCCGCATCGGCCTTGTTCAGGACGATGATCTCCGGCACCTTGCGCGCGTCGACTTCGCTGAAGACCTTCCGGACCGCGGCGATCTGCCCTTCCGGATCGGGATGCGACACGTCCACCACATGCAGGATCAGGTCCGAGTCTGCCACCTCCTCGAGGGTGGAGCGGAAGGCTTCCACCAGCTGGGTGGGCAGCGAACGGACGAACCCGACGGTGTCCGCCAGCGTGTACCCCAGGCCGTCAGCGGTCTCAGCCTTGCGGACCGTGGGATCAAGGGTGGCGAACAGCGCATTCTCCACGAGGACCCCAGCGTCGGTGAGCCGGTTGAGCAGCGAGGACTTGCCGGCGTTGGTGTAGCCGGCAATCGCCACGGAGGGTACTTCATTGCGCCGTCGGTTGGCCCGCTTGGTCTCGCGTGCCGGCTTCATGGCGGCGATTTCGCGCCGCAGCTTGGCCATGCGCGTCCGGATCCGGCGCCGGTCGAGTTCGATCTTGGTCTCACCGGGGCCACGGGAGCCCATGCCCGCGGCGGCGCCGCCCACCTGGCCACCAGCCTGGCGGGACATCGACTCACCCCAGCCGCGCAGGCGGGGAAGCAGGTATTCCAGCTGCGCCAGTTCCACCTGCGCCTTGCCTTCGCGGCTCTTGGCGTGCTGGGCGAAGATGTCCAGGATCAGCGCTGTTCGATCGATGACCTTGACCTTGACGATGTCTTCCAGGCCACGGCGCTGGGAGGGTGCCAGTTCGGCATCCACCACCACGGTGTCCGCGCCGGTGGCCGTGACGATGTCCTTGAGTTCCTGCGCCTTGCCGGAACCCAGGAACGTCCCGGGGTCCGGCTTGTCGCGGCGCTGCACCAGTCCGTCGAGGACTTCCGAGCCCGCCGTCTCGGCCAGGGCCGCCAGCTCCCGCAGTGAGTTTTCGGCGTCGGCCAGCGTCCCCTCGGACCAAAGCCCGGCCAGGACCACGCGTTCGAGGCGCAGCTGCCGGTATTCAACCTCTGTGACGTCCTCAAGCTCGGTGGACAGACCTGCCCTGCGGCGCAGGGCGCGCCGTTCCTCGAGGTCCTGCTGGTCGCCGTCGTACGTTGAATGTTCTTCGTCGAGCCGGGAAATGGCTTGCGCCTTGCCAAGCACGGCTTTTCCGCTGCCGCCTTCACCGCCGGACGTGCCGGCATTTTTGGCGGGAACGTCCTTGGCGAGGATCCGGTCGATGACAGCCTGGATCTCCTGCGGACTCATGTCCTGGGCGGCTGGATCGGAACCGGTATTGGGCTGGCTGGTCATGGTCTCCTTTGAAGATTCGGCAGTTCCAGAATAGTGCTGATTGGCTCGAAGTTGATAAGTATTCGCGCTGGGCTGACGGCCTGCGGTCATTCAGTTCTCCTGGTTGTTTCGCCGCCGGCTGCGATGCCGGGGCTCGAAGGCCGCATCAGGACGGCGGCACGGCTGGAAGACCGGACGAAGGCAGGAAGTGCAGCAACGGGCTGACTTTCGAGTTTTGTCCGGCGGCCGGCTCAGACGGAACGGTCTGGCCGGTGCGCAAAGCGGAAGGCATGGGAACCTGCATCGCTGCGGGACGCACTGTCGCTGGAGGACAGGCTGCGGACGGGCATGGCCCGTGCCGGCTACTCGAAGATCAGGAACATGCCATCCAGCCTAGCAGAGGGCCTTCAGGCCGGTTTCCCATTACGCTGCAGGGGGAACTACTCTGGCCAGTTATGGAGTCCGCACACTATTTCAGCACGTCCCCTGCCGGCCCCTTTACCCGGAAGCCTTTGACGGTGGAATTGGCCGGGGAGACGCGACGGCTCCAGACCTCCACGGGCATCTTCAGCCCGGACGGAATCGACAAGGGCACCGCGGTGCTCCTCGCCGAAGTTCCGGCCCCGAATCCCAAGGGCAACCTCCTGGATATCGGGTGCGGCTGGGGTCCGGTGGCGCTCACTATGGCGCTGCTGGCCCCCGAATCAAGGGTCTACGCGGTGGACGTCAACGAACGCTGCATCACCCTGACCAACGAGAACGCCGCCGCACTGGGACTGGCCAACGTGGTCGCCAGCACTCCCGGCGCCGTGGATCCGGAGATCCGCTTCGACACCATCTGGTCCAACCCGCCCATCAGGATTGGCAAGGACGAACTGCACGCCCTGCTCAAACTCTGGCTGCCGCGCCTCGCAAAGGGCGGGACGGCGTGGCTGGTGGTGCAGAAGAACCTTGGCTCTGACTCGCTTCAGCGCTGGCTGGCCGCCGAACTGGACAGCTCCTTCAGCGTGACCCGCGAGTCGACGTCGAAGTCCTTCCGCATCCTGAAGGTCAGGAAAGCGTCCCACTCGCCACAATGACGGCGGGGCCGCTGAGCTCCACATGCTCGTGGCCGCCGGGGCCGGCGAAGAACTTTACGCCCACCACTCCGCCCGGAACGTGGACCTGCCAGGCGTCCGGGGCTTCCGCCCCGGCCCAGTGCCTGATGGCGACGGCGGCAGCACAGGCTCCCGTCCCGCAGGACTGGGTCTCCCCCACGCCACGCTCGTGCACCCGCATCGTTACGGACCCGACGCCGTCATGGACCAGCGGTTCTGCCGGCACCACGAATTCCACGTTGGTCCCGTTCGCGGGTACCGGGTCGACCTTCGGGGCGGTGAAGAGCCGGGTGCCGGTGAGCTCCGAGAGTTCGGCGAGGGCCACCACCGTGTGCGGGTTGCCCATGCTCACGGACAGGGCCGGCCGGGCAACCTCCAGCCCGTCGGCGGTGACCAGGGAATCCATGGCCTTGGCGCTGGCTTCACCGGGGAAGATGAACTCCCAGGGTCCCATGTCCACCGCATAGCCGTCTCCGGTGCGGACCACCGTCTTGACGCCGCCCCGGGTGCCGATGGTGAGCGATCCGCCGTCGGACAGGTCGATCAGGCCCTCGGTCCGCAGGAAGTGGACGAAGACCCTGACGCCGTTGCCGCACATCTCGGACAGGGAGCCGTCCGCGTTGCGGTAGTCCATGAACCATTCCGCGTCCGGGGCGCCGGCCAGCAATTCCCGGCCCTCGGGCAGGAAGCGCGACGGGACCGCCCGGATCAGGCCGTCGGCGCCGATCCCGCGGTGCCGGTCGCACAGCGCCGCGGCCTGGTCCGCGCCGATCACGTGTGTCCCCTCGGGGTCGGCCACCAGGACGAAATCGTTGCCGGTGCCGTGCCCCTTGGAAAAGGGGAGCCCGCTCAGTGTGCGCAGGGCAGGTCCGGTGGTTTCTGCGGGGGTAGCATTCATGATTCCAAGCGTAGCGGCGGAGGCTGCCCCGCCTGAAACCGCTGCTACCGGGCCAGCTCCACGGCCTTGCCCAGGAGCTCCGGATCCTGCCAGTCGAGCCAGGCGATGCGCGGATCGGCACGGAACCAGGTCAGCTGGCGCCGGGCGAACTGCCGGGTGGCCACGATGGTTTCCTCCGCGGCGGCCTCGACGGTGGACCCGCCATCGAGGACGCGCAGGAACTGGGAATAGCCCAGGGCACGGGAAGCGGTTTTACCGCGGCGCAGGCCGCTGGCGTCGAGCATCCGGACTTCGTCCAGCAGGCCATCCTCCACCATCCGGTGCACACGTGCGGCCAACCTGTCCCGCAGGACCTCGCGGTCCACGCTGAGGCCCAGCTGAATGGCGTACTGGTGGTACTCCCGCCGGGGCATGAAGGAGCTGAAGGGCCGCCCGGTAAGTTCGTGCACCTCGAGGGCACGGATGATGCGCCGGGCATCGGAGACGCGGGCGGCGGAGGCGGGATCCACAGTCCGAAGCCTGGCCAGGAGTGCTTCGGTACCGAGCTCGGCATGCTCCGCCTCGAGGCGCGCACGCAGCGCTGGGTCGGTCCCCGGGAACTCCAGGACGTCCAGCGCTGCCCGGACGTACAGACCGGAGCCGCCGGCCAGGATGGCGCGCTTGCCCCGCTGATGGATGTCGTCGATGGTTTCGCGTGCCTGGGCCTGGAAGTCGGAAACGCTGGCTTCCTGGGTGACGTCCAGGGTGTCCAGGAGGTGGTGCGGCACTCCCCTGCGCTCGGCCATGGTGATTTTGGCCGTGCCGATGTCCATGCCGCGGTAGAACTGCATGGCGTCGGCGTTGATGACCTCGCCGTCCAGGGCGAGGGCAAGGTTGACGGCGAGGTCGGACTTGCCTGAGCCGGTGGGACCGACGACGGCGACAACGGGCGGGGCAGCCACCTGTCAGCGGGTGCGCAGCGGGAGGGCGGGCATGCCGAGCGAGACGCCCTTGCGTTCCCCTGGTGAGGCCGGAGATGGCGCCCCGCAGGAGTCGGCCTGGGACCTGTCCCATGCGTCCCCTGCCCGTGACCGGCGCAGGCTGTAGTCCTCAAGCGTGGGGTCGGACACCAGGTGGAAGGCGGCGGCTTCGGTAATGGTGACGGTGACGAGGTCCCCGGGCCTGGGGGCGGGCGCACCCTCCGGCACCGAGAAGTGGACCAGCCGCTGGTCTCGCGCCCGGCCGGAGAGCCGGTGGGTTTCCTCCGATTTCCGCCCCGACTGGGCCGTGACCATGACTTCGAGTCGTCGGCCAAGCTGCTTCCGGTTTTCTTCCGCGGCGATGCGGTCCTGGAGGGCGGTGAGCCGTTCGAAGCGTTCCTGGACCACGGCCTTGGGGAGCTGGTCTGGCAGGTCAGCCGCCGGCGTGCCGGGACGCTTTGAATACTGGAAGGTGAAGGCGGTGGCGAAGCGGGACTTTTCCACCACGTCCAGGGTTGCCTGGAAGTCCTCTTCGGTTTCACCGGGGAAGCCGACGATGATGTCGGTGGAGATGGCGGCGTGCGGGATCCGTTCGCGGACCTTGTCCAGGATTCCCAGGAACTTGGTTGACCGGTAGGAACGCTTCATGGCCCGGAGGATGCTGTCCGACCCGGACTGCAGCGGCATGTGCAGCTGCGGCATCACGTTGGGAGTTTCTGCCATGGCGTCAATGACGTCGTCGGTGAAGGCGGCCGGGTGCGGGCTGGTGAAGCGGACGCGTTCCAGTCCCTCGATCTCGCCGCAGGCACGCAGGAGTTTGGAGAATGCCTGCCGGTCCCCGAACTCGACGCCGTAGGAGTTGACGTTCTGGCCGAGCAGGGTGACTTCGATGGCGCCGTCGTCCACGAGTGCCTGGATCTCCGCGAGGATCTCTCCGGGCCGGCGGTCCTTTTCCTTGCCGCGCAGTGCCGGGACGATGCAGAACGTGCAGGTGTTGTTGCAGCCTACGGAGATGGACACCCAGCCCGAGTAGACGGAGTCACGTTTGGTGGGCAGCGTGGAGGGGAAGACGTCCAGGGACTCCAGGATTTCCAGCTGCGCTTCGTTGTTGTGCCGTGCCCGGTCCAGGAGGGCCGGCAGGGCACCGACGTTGTGGGTGCCGAAGACGGCATCCACCCATGGCGCCTTCTTCAGGATGGTTTCGCGGTCCTTTTGTGCCAGGCAACCGCCCACGGCGATCTGCATGCCGGGGTTGGCCGCCTTGACCGGGGCCAGGATGCCCAGGTTGCCGTAGAGCTTGTTGTCCGCGTTTTCGCGGACTGCGCAGGTGTTGAACACCACGACGTCGGCATGCTCGCCCTCCGCGGGCACGTAACCAGCGGCCTCCAGCAGGCCGGACATCCGTTCGGAGTCGTGAACGTTCATCTGGCAGCCGAAGGTGCGCACCTGGTAGGTGCGGGGCATCGCTCCGGAGTGCGGCACGGCCCCTGCTTCGACGGAAGGGGTGGCGCCGGATTGGGGGGAAGGAATGGTCAAACTCACCCGTTAAGGGTACCGGCTCTGGAAAGGATCGCTGTCGGGGTCCTGCCGGGAATCGAGGACCTCGTTGACGATCCGGAACGCCTGGGAGGGTTGGTAGCCCTTGCGTGCCAGCATGGACGCCAACCGCCGTACGGCTTTGTCCCGCTCGCCGGGGCCGGCCAAGTCCGTCCCGGGGCGGAGCTTGCGTTCCACCAGGGCACGGGCGGCGGCTTCCTCATCGGCGTCGGTCAGCTGCTCCAAAGCCGAGGCAGCCGTTTCCGGCTCGATGCCCTTCTCAGCGAGTTCCCGCCGGAGCGCGCCCTTGGCCAGCTTCCTGGACTGGGCCCGGCTCCTGACCCACATGTCGGCAAACTCGGCATCGTTGATCAGCCGGACTTCCTGGAACTTGTCCAGCACGGCCTCCGCGACGTGTTCCGGGATGTTCCGCTCGGCCAGTTTCCGGGCAAGCTGCAGCCGGCTCTTCGGCGCCGCTGTCAGCTGCCGGTACACGATGGCCTGCGCCACGGAGAACGGATCCGGTTCGGCGTCCGCGGCCTGCGGGTCCTCGGGTACGGCGAACCCGTCCGACACCCCAGTTGAGGGGTTGCCGGAACGGGTCCGCCGTGTTCGTGGGCCGGTCAAGGGCTAGAACCCGTCGACGGCTTTCAGCTTTGGCGCGTCCTTGGACTCATCCTCGGCAGGCTTGACGCCGACACCCAGCTTCTCCTTGATGAGGCGCTCCAGCTCGGCGGCCAGCTCCGGGTTGTCACGGAGGAAACGGCGCGAGTTTTCCATGCCCTGGCCCAGCTGGTCGCCGTCGTAGGTGAACCAGGAACCCGACTTCTTGATGATGCCGTGTTCCACGCCCATGTCGATGATGCCGCCTTCGCGGGAGATGCCCTGGCCGTAGATGATGTCGAACTCGGCAACCTTGAAGGGCGGAGCCATCTTGTTCTTGACGATCTTGGCCTTGGTCCGGTTGCCGACGGAGTCGGCGCCCTCCTTGAGGGTCTGGATCCGGCGGACGTCGATGCGGACCGACGCGTAGAACTTCAGGGCCTTACCGCCGGTGGTGGTTTCGGGGGATCCGAAGAAGACGCCGATCTTTTCACGGAGCTGGTTGATGAAGATGGCCGTGGTCTTGGTCTGGCTCAGGCGGCCGGTGATCTTACGCAGGGCCTGGCTCATGAGGCGGGCCTGGAGGCCGACGTGGCTGTCGCCCATGTCGCCTTCGATTTCTGCGCGCGGCACCAGGGCGGCAACGGAGTCGATGACAACGACATCCAGGGAACCGGAGCCGACCAGCATGTCCATGATTTCCAGGGCCTGCTCGCCGGTGTCCGGCTGCGAGACCAGGAGGGCATCGGTGTCCACGCCCAGCTTGGCGGCGTAGTCAGGGTCCAGTGCGTGCTCGGCGTCGATGAAGGCTGCGATCCCGCCCGCGCGCTGGGCATTCGCCACGGCGTGCAGGGCAACGGTGGTCTTACCTGAGGACTCAGGACCGTAGATTTCGATGACGCGGCCGCGCGGGAGCCCGCCAATGCCAAGGGCGACATCCAGGGCTATGGAGCCGGTGGGGATGACTTCGATCGGAGCGCGGACTTCGTCGCCCAGGCGCATGACCGAGCCCTTGCCGAACTGCTTGTCAATCTGGGCAAGCGCTGCTTCCAGCGCTTTTGCACGATCCGGGGCTGCCGCCATGGTTGACACCTCTAATGCTTTCTCGATGGTGGCCTTCGCGGCCGTTGTGTTGGTCATCTCTGACGCTAAGGGGACCCACTGACATTCCGGCCGGAGGACAACGGCTATGTGGATAAACCCGATGAAAAAATCATAGCCTTATCCGAACAGGTATTCGAAGAGTGGAGCCCCCTGCGGCGTGTCCGGCGGCAGGATCCTGGCCCCGGTCAGCGCCCAGGCCCTGCGCTAGTCGCGGCGCGGGGCGATGTCGCGGCCCAGCCGCCGTTCCGACGGGACATCCTGGACGTCGCAGACTGCAAGCCAGACCCGGCGCGGCTCAACCCCGGCCGCCAGGGCCTGGTCAGCGGTGCGCCCACCGACGCCGGCAAGGACCAGGGTGCTGCTCAGCACGCGTGAGTATCCCGCGCCGAACTCGTCATCCATCAGACGCCAGTACTCGCTGATTCGCATCGGTAAATCCTCTCATGATTGTGGACCCTAGAATTGTTGCCATGAGCAACTCCCCTGACCTCCCGCAGCGGCAGGACGCAGGCGACGACGCCGCCGATACCGCGCTGCAGAATGTTGAACACCAGATCAGCCTTTTTTGGCGGCGGGCGCGGGCCATCTCCAACCAGCTTTCGCGCGAGGTACACCCGGACATGGAGCCAGCGGCGTACGGGCTGTTGACGATCATCCGCCGTGAAGGACCCATCCGGCTCACCGAGCTGGCCATGAACATCGGGGTGGGCAAACCGTCGGTCAGCCGGCAGATCGCGTTCCTGGAAGGCCTTGGCCTGGTGTCCAAGGAGGCGGACCCGCTGGACCGCCGTGCTCAGTCGATCCGGTTGACGCCCAAGGGCGAAGAGAAGATGCACCAGGTCCAGGACGCCAGGCGCCAGGTCTTCCAGGAGCGGCTGCGCGAATGGCCGGTGGAGGACCTGGAGGAATTGGCCCGTTGCATGGCCAGGTTGAACTCCACCTATGAGCGTGACGGGTTCCCCAAAGAAGCCGCCGACGGGCCCGCCTCACCGGAGCGGGTGCAGGAGGACTGACCACAGCAGGAAGCCCCCGGCCATGGCCGGGGGCTTCCTGCTGTCCGGCGCCCACCCTGGGGTGGGGCGCCTTACCGGGCTCCGGAGAGGAGGCCCGTGGAGAGTTCGTCGTTCAGTTCAGTGTTGAGGTCGCGTTCCAGGTCACGGCCGTAACGCTGGGAGAATTCCTGCGGAACGGTGTCCGGAACTGCGACGCCTTCGGCTACGGCCACGCGGTCGCTGACCTCGCGGAGCATGCTTGACAGCGGAACATCCAGTGCCGAGCAGATCGAGGACAGAAGCTCTGACGATGCTTCCTTCTGGCCGCGCTCCACTTCGCTGAGGTATCCCAGGGAGACACGGGCACTGTGCGAAACTTCACGGAGCGTGCGCCCCTGACGCTGGCGGACATCGCGCAGGACATCACCGATTTCGTGACGAAGTACAACCATCTTGCGCTCCTTCTGTTCGCTCTTAGCCTGTTCGGCGAGGCCCACATCCTTCCAGCGGACAACGCCGTTTACGGATACGGGCTGCTTTACCATCTGTATCGCCTTGCTCCCTCATTGGTCAGGTCCGCCGCCGGCGAACCTGTCTTGGTCATTTCATCCTAGGCGCCTCCGCTCTCCGGAAGCGACACAATGTAATAACTAATCGGTAGTGGCTTTTGTTCCCGGCAACTTTACGCGCGGTAGCTTGGCGGCCTGCAGGGCTCAGCCGGCGAGGGCCTCGAGGAGTCTTTCCAGCGCGGCGGCGCAGGCGGCGGCCCGGATGTCCGGCCGGCTTCCCGTGAAGGTGTACTCGAAACCGGCGGTGCCTGCGGCTGTGGCGATGCCGATGTAGACCCGGCCTACGGGCTTGCCGTCGTGCGCCTCGGGACCGGCGACGCCGGTGGTGGAAAGCCCGACGTCGGCCCCCAGGACAGTGCGCGCCCCGGCCGCCATGGCGCGGGCGACGTCGGGATCGACGGAGCCGGCACGGGCCAGCAGGTCGGTGGGCACCTGCAGCACCGCCTCCTTCACGGAGTTTTGGTAAGCCACCACACCGCCCTGCAGCATGCCGGAAGCGCCCGGGGTGTCAGCCAGGACAGCGGACACCATGCCGGCCGTCAATGACTCCGCGGTGGCAACGGTCCGTCCGGACTCAAGTGCCTGCCGGACGGCCTGTGCCGCCAGCTGGTGAAGGTTGCTCATGCCTGTTCCCGCCCCTCGGTTCCTGCCTCGCGTTTACCCCTCGCGCGCAGGCGCAGGGCCTCCACCACGTACTCGACGCCGGTCCACAGCGTGATCGCCACGGCTGCCATCATGACCGCGAACGCCACCCAGGACATCCAGGGCGCGAATGCCCCGAACGGCAGCAGGTACAGGAAGATCGCCGCGGTCTGTACCACCGTTTTGAGCTTCCCGCCGCGGGAGGCGGGGATGACCCCGTAGCGGATCACGAAGAAGCGCAGGGCCGTGATGCCCCATTCCCGGACCAGGATCACCACGGTGGCCCACCAGGGGAGCTCTCCCAGCAAGGACAGCATCACCAGCGCGGAGCCGATGAGCAGCTTGTCGGCAATGGGGTCGGCGATCTTGCCAAAGTCCGTGACCAGGTTCCGGCTCCTGGCAATGTCGCCGTCGAGCTTGTCGGTGTAGATGGCGACGGCGAACGCCGCCACAGCTGCCCAGCGCCACGGTCCGGAGGTGCTGTGCAGCCCGGGGGCGTCCGCCACGAGGAACCACACGAAGAACGGGACCAGCGCGATGCGGATCATGGTCAGGACATTGGGAAGGTTCCAGACCCCGGCACGGCCCTGGCCGGCGGCGGTTGCATCGGTGCTAGTCACGTTCCTAGGCTACCGGGCTAGCGTCCGGTGAGGGACCAGGCGTCCTCGGAGCCCTCGTCGTCGTCGCCGTAACCGCCCGGGGCGGAATCCGAGCCGTCGTAATATTCGACGTTCTGCTTCCGCTGGTCCAGGTCCGCGGCCACCAGGTCTTCGGCGTAGCCGCCCTGGGCGATGTTGGCGTTGGCGTTGTCGCTGAGGGCCGCGGTCTGCGAGTCCGGCGCGGCCGGGGCTTCCTGGCCCTTCATGGCGGCGAGGACTGCAGCGAGGTCGTCCGGCTTCACCAGCACGTCGCGGGCCTTGGAGCCTTCGGAGGGTCCCACCACTCCCCTGGACTCAAGGAGGTCCATGAGCCGGCCGGCCTTGGCGAAGCCGACCCGGAGCTTGCGCTGCAGCATGGAGGTGGAGCCGAACTGCGTGGTCACCACCAGCTCGGTGGCCTGCAGCAGCACCTCGAGGTCGTCCCCGATGTCGTCGTCGATCTGCTTCTTTTCCGCTTCGGGGGCGACGTCGTCCCGGTAGACAGCCTGCAGCTGTCCCTTGACGTGCTCCACCACTTTATGGATCTCCGATTCGGTGACCCAGGCACCCTGGACACGCATCGCCTTGGAGGCGCCCATGGGGAGGAAGAGGGCGTCACCCTGGCCGATGAGCTTCTCGGCGCCGGGCTGGTCGAGGACCACGCGGGAGTCCGTCACGGAGGACGTGGCGAAGGCCATGCGCGAAGGCACGTTGGCCTTGATGAGGCCGGTGACCACGTCCACGGACGGGCGCTGGGTGGCCAGGACCAGGTGGATGCCTGCGGCACGGGCCAGCTGGGTGATGCGGACGATCGAGTCTTCGACGTCGCGCGGCGCCACCATCATGAGGTCGGCGAGTTCGTCCACGATCACCAGCAGGTACGGGTAGGGGCGGATGACGCGCTTGGAGTCCACCGGCGGCTGGACCTTGCCGGCGCGCACGGCCTTGTTGAAGTCGTCGATGTGCTTGAAGCCGTAGTTGGCGAGGTCGTCGTACCGGGCGTCCATTTCCCGCACCACCCACTGCAGCGCTTCGGCGGCCTTCTTGGGGTTGGTGATGATGGGAGTGATGAGGTGTGGCACGCCCTCGTAGGCGGTCAGTTCCACGCGCTTGGGGTCCACCATGACCATGCGGACCTCATCCGGGGTGGCCCGCATCAGGATCGAGGTGATCATCGAGTTCACGAAGGACGACTTACCGGCACCGGTGGCACCGGCCACCAGGAGGTGGGGCATCTTGGCCAGGTTGGCCACCACGTAGCCGCCCTCCACGTCCTTGCCCACGCCCATCACCATGGGGTGGTCCGTGCGGCGGGCGTTTTGGCTGCGGAGGACATCGCCCAGGGAGACGGTTTCGCGGTCCGTGTTGGGGATCTCGATGCCGATGGCGGACTTGCCCGGGATGGGGCTGAGGATGCGCACGTCGCTGGAGGCAACGGCGTAGGAGATGTTCTTGGACAGGGCGGTGACGCGTTCCACCTTGGTACCGGGCGAGAGTTCGATTTCGTACCGGGTGACGGTGGGGCCGCGGCTGAACCCCGTGACCGTGGCATCGACGTTGAACTGGGTCAGGGTGTCCGTAAGGGCGGCGACGACGGCGTCGTTGGCTTCGGTGCGCTCCTTGGGGATGGATCCGGGGGTCAGGAAGTCCGAGGCCGGGAGGGTGTAGGTCACGTCGCCGGCGAGTGAGAGCTGCTCGGTCCGCTGCGGGATGGGAACGGGCGGCGGCGCGGGCGCCACCGGGTTCGAGGGCACCGTGGGCGCGGCGGCAGGCTTGCCGGGCGCCGCAGCACCCGGGATGACCAGGGGGATCGCTTCGGTGGCGTTTTCCGGCGGGGCCGCTGCCGAACCGGCGCCCAGGCCCTGGGCGGCCTTGATCTTCTCGACGGCGATCTCCGCCTGGGTGGGCCGCCGCACTCCCGGGGCGGGCCGCGCCGGTTCGCCCTCGTCGTCGTCAATGACGGCGTGCTCGAAGGCTTCGTCGCCCACATAACCCTCAAGGCCTGCCTCGGCCTCCTGGTCCTTCCCGAAGAGCTTCCGCTTCTTCTTTCTGGGGGCGGCCGGCGCTGGCCGCTCGAGGTAGCTGCGGTCGTGCACGTCGGCGCCGTCCTGGTCCATCAGGTCGACGCCCATGAGGTGCTCGTACGCTCCCCGGATGCGGCGCGGAATGGCGGTGAACGGGGTGGCCGTGATGATCAGCAGGGACACGAAGGCGAGCAGGCCGTAGAGGGCCACAGGCACGGCGGGATGGATGGCGGCCAGCGGTGCGGCAGCCAGGAAGCCGAGCATGCCGCCCGCTGCGCGGAGCCCGTCGAAGCCGTCGGCCACCGTGGGCTGGCCGCCCAAAATGTGTGCCAGGCCGCAGCCGGCGAACGTCATGATCAGGAAGCCGATGCCCACCCTGTTGTTGCCCCGTCCGTCGGAGGGCTGCCGGAACAGCCGGAAGGCGCAGACGAAGAGCATGAGCGGAAGCAGCAGGGATATCCAGCCGAACGTGCCGTTCACCACGGCGTAGACGGCATCGGGGAACCAGCCTGTCAGGCCCCACCAGGCGAACGTGGCGATGAAGACACCGAGCGCCAGGTTGAACAGGGCGGCGCCGTCGCGGCGGTCCTCGGCGGGAAGGTCGCTGACGTCGTAGCCGATGCGGCGCACTCCCCCGCCCACCAGGTGGCCGACGCCAAGCCATGCGCCGCCCACCACGCGCAGCAGCCACGGCTGGTGGTGTTCGACGGCGGGAAGCTGGCGGGTGCGTGCGGTGCTGGATGAGCCGCCACGCCCCGTCTTCCCGGCAGTGGAGCCGGTTCCGCGGCCTGTGGAGCTCCCGGATTTGCTGCCGGAGCTGCCCCTGCCGGTACCTTTGGGCGCGGAAGTAGTACGTGTGGCCATAGTAGTTACGCTACCGGAAGCATGCTGTGATTCCGGGGATATCGGGGCCGGGAGCATCCCCGCCGCCCGCAGTTAAAGGCCACCGGCCCGCCCTCCTGCCTGCGGCGGGGAGGACGGGCCGGAGCCGGCGACATGGACCATCAGGCCTCGAGGACAACCGGGATGATCATGGGCTTGCGGCGCAGCTTGCGGTTGACCCAGGTGCCCACGACGCGGCGCACCACCTGCTGGAGCTGGTGGCTGGTGTGGTCGGCATTGTTCTGGACTGCTTCTTCCAGGGCCGCGTTGATCTTGGGGATGATGTCGTCGAAGACAGAGTCGTCCTCGGCAACGCCGCGGGCATGGATCTCGGGGCCGGACACCACCTTGCCGGTGGCGCGGTGGATCACCGTGATGATCGAGATGAACCCTTCGTCGCCCAGGATCCGGCGGTCCTTGAGGTCGGCGTCCGTGATCTCGCCAACGCTGGAGCCGTCCACGTAGACGAAGCCCACCTCCACCTGGCCCACGATGTCTGCCTGGTGGTCGCGGAGGTCGATCACCGTGCCGTTGTCCGCGAGGATGACGCTGGCTTCCGGGACGCCGGACTCGATGGCGATCTTGCCGTTGGCGATCAGGTGGCGGGTTTCGCCGTGCACCGGCATCGCGTTGAGCGGCTCAAGGATGTTGTAGCAGTAGAGCAGTTCGCCGGCCGCGGCGTGGCCGGAGACGTGCACCTTGGCGTTGCCCTTGTGGATGACGTCGGCGCCGAGCTTGAGGAGGCCGTTGATGATCCGGAACACGGCGTTCTCATTGCCCGGGATGAGGCTGGAGGCCAGGATGACGGTATCGCCGTCCCCCACCACCACCCGGTGGTCGCCGTTTGCCATCCGGGACAGGGCCGCCATGGGCTCGCCCTGCGAACCGGTGGACATAAGGACCACCCGGTTGTCCGGCAGGTTGTCGATGTTCTTGATGTCGACGATCAGCCCGGCGGGGACGTCCAGGTAGCCCAGCTTTTCGGCAATGGCCATGTTGCGGACCATGGAGCGGCCTACGAAGGCCACCTTGCGGTTGTGCTTGGCGGCGGCGTCGAGGACCTGCTGCACGCGGTGCACGTGGGAGGAGAAGGACGCCACGATGATGCGCTTGGTGGCCTGGCCGAAGAGCCGCTCCAGGGTCGGCCCGATTTCCTTCTCGGCCGTGGTGAATCCGGGGACGTCGGCGTTCGTGGAGTCGGACATGAAGAGGTCCACGCCCTCTTCGCCCAGCTTGGCGAAGTGGCGCAGGTCGGTGATGCGTCCGTCCAGCGGCAGCTGGTCCATCTTGAAGTCACCGGTGTGCAGGACAGTGCCGCCGGCGGTGCGGATAAACACGGCGAGGGCATCCGGGATGGAGTGGTTGACGGCGACGAATTCGCATTCGAACGGCCCGAACTTCTCCACCTGGCCTTCTTCGACGGTCAGCGTGTAGGGCCGGATGCGGTGCTCCTGCAGCTTTGCCTCAATCAGGGCAAGCGTCAGCTGCGAACCGACCAGCGGGATGTCGTTCCGCAGGCGCAGCAGGTACGGCACGGCGCCGATGTGGTCCTCGTGGCCATGGGTGAGGATGACGGCCACGACGTCGTCCAGCCGGTCCTCGATGTAGGAGAAGTCCGGCAGGATCAGGTCAACGCCGGGCTGGGTTTCCTCGGGAAAGAGGACGCCGCAGTCCACGATCAGCAGTTTGCCGTCGATTTCGAACACGGCCATGTTCCGGCCGATCTCCCCCAGGCCGCCGAGCGGAACGATCCGCAGGGTGCCCTGGGGCAGGCGCGGAGGGGTGACGAGGCCGGTAAGGGCAGTTTGGGTCATAGTGCACTTCTTTCCAGGCGGAAGGGTGCCGGTCTTAGCCTCAGGAGAAGACCAGCCCCGCTTCCGCCAAATCCCCGCGGATGGTTTCGATCTCGGTTTCGTCCGGCTCCACGAGGGGCAAACGGACAATCGAGTTGGGCAGGACTCCCTGCCATTTAAGAATCTGTTTGGCCGCCACGGCCCCCTGGACGCGGGTCATGGTGGCGCGGACTACGGGCTGCAGTTCGAAGTTGATCTTGCGGGCAGTCCCAAGGTCATTGGCGTTGACGGCGTCGATGAGCTCGCGGAAGCGGCGGGTGGCGACGTGGGTGGTGACCCCCACCAGTCCGACGGCGCCCAGCGCCATCCAGGGAAGGGTCAGCCCGTCGTCGCCCGAGTAGAACAGGAGGTCGGTTTCGGCCATGACGCGGGTAGCTGCGGCGAGGTCCGCCTTGGCGTCCTTGACGGCGACGATGTTGGGGTGCTGGGCCAGCCGGATCATGGTGTCGGGCTCAATCGGAATGGAGGACCGGCCAGGGATGTCGTAGAGCATGACGGGGACGTCCACGGCGGAGGCGATGGTCTCGAAGTGCGCGCGGACGCCGGCCTGGCTGGGCTTGTTGTAGTAAGGGGTCACCAGGAGGAGGCCGTCGACGCCGAGGGCGGCTGCCTGCTGGGAAAGGTGCACCGAGTGCGCGGTGTCGTTCGTGCCGGTACCGGCAATGATGGCCGCACGGCCGCCCACGGCATCCTTGACGGCGCGGAACATGCCAAGGTTCTCTTCGTCTGTCAGCGTGGAGGTTTCGCCGGTGGTACCGGTGACCACCAGGCCGTCGCAACCGTCGTCGACCAGTTTGCTGGCCAGCGCTGCCGCCTGGTCGTAGTCCACTGCGCCGTCCTTGGTGAACGGCGTGACCATGGCGGTCAGGAGGGTACCGAGGGCAGGGATGTGCGCGGAAGAGTCAGCCATGGAAAAAACGTTACCCTGTCCCCGGCTGGTTAGGACAATGCCACGGGCGTGACGAGCGTCAAATACCCGGCCGCCCCGGCCGCGGCGCGTCCGCACCGGCATGGCAGTAGCGGCCGACGGCGGACTGGCGCAGGCCCTCTGCCCATGATGCGAGCCGCTGCGCCGCCCGCACATAGTGGAACAACTCCGTGGGCGTCAGCGCATCAAGGTCCGTTTCAGCAAGCCGGCGGGCCAGTTCCGCCCCTTCGGGCTGGGCGGCCAGGCTGATGCCCTCCCGTTCCCAAGCCACGTCCTCGGCCGGCCGGCCGGAAACAAGCTGGCGGAACAGGTAATCCACCACTCCCGGACTCATCGCCCTCAGGGGACCGCCGCCGGAGCCGCTATCCACCGCCGGCTGGGTGGCGGGGCCAATACTGCGCGGCTGGCCGGCGGACTGCTGCCTGTCCGCCGGCAGGCTGCCAGGACGCGCGGCCCCGGCCCGCCCGGGTCCATGCTGCTGGAGCCCCTGCTCCCGGGGTACGGGGATTCCTGCTGGTCTGATCTCCATGACCACCATGATATTCGAACATATATTCGAAAACAAGAACGTCCGGGCACCCCCTGGATGGCGCGTTGTTGCCCGGACGTGCCGGCCTTCCCGGCTCTCCGGGCCGGGTCCTGCCCGTTGCTGTGACAAGCTGCGCCGGCGGCGCATGTGAGACGATCTGGTCATGACGTCCCGATCCCCGGCCACCCGGTCCCGCAAGGCCCCTGGAAGCCGGCAACCGGGGCGTCTTCGGGGCATCGACGCCGCCCGGGGCGTGGCCCTGCTGGGCATGATGGCCACCCACCTCCTGCCCACCTTCGAATCGGATGCAAACCTGACGCCGACCTGGATCGGCCTCACCTTCTCCGGCCGGGCCGCTGCCCTCTTCGCCGTGCTGGCCGGCGTGGGGCTCGCCCTCTCCACCGGGAAAAACACTCCGCTCGAGGGTGCCCAACTCTCCGCCGCCCGGCGCGGCGTGGCACTGCGCGCCCTGGTGGTTGCCGCCGTCGGACTTACCCTGGGCGGCCTGGAAGTGAATGTGGCCATCATCCTGGTCCACTACGCCATGCTGTTCCTGTGCATCCTGCCTTTCCTGGGGCTCGGGGTGAAGCCGCTGTGCGCGTGGGCCGCGGGTTGGATCCTTGCGTCGCCGGTGCTGGCGTATCTCCTGCGGCCCTGGCTCCTTGCCCCCGAGCCGCCGCTGAAACTGGGCCACAACCCCGCATGGGAGGACCTGGGTACGCCTTCACGGCTGCTCGCGGATGTCTTCTTCACCGGCTACTACCCCGTGTTCCAGTGGCTGTCCTACCTGCTGGTGGGACTGGTGATCGGCCGCCTGGTCCTCACCAAAGCCGTCATCCCGGTGCTGCTGCTGGCAGGGGGAACCGGGGTGGCAGCGGCGGCCAAGGCCCTGGGTACGGCGGCCATGGAGGACTGGGGCGGCCGTGCAGCGCTGGAGCAGGTCCTCAACGCTCCGGGGTACCCGCTGGGCAGCGTCCTGCAGGTCAACCTGACCGGCATCCAGCAGGAGGGCTCCTGGTGGTGGCTGGCGTCAGCGGCACCGCATTCGGGAACCCCGCTTGACCTGCTCCATACCTCGGCGGTGGCCGCTGCCGTCATCGGCGCCTGCCTGCTCCTGGAGCGGCTGGCCGAGTGGGTCGACCTGGACCTGCTGCTGCCGTTGCGCGGGGCCGGCGCCATGACGCTGACCCTGTACACCGTGCACGTCTGGGTTGTCTCCGGCTTCTACCTCAAGCCCCTCCCCGCCGGCTGGACCGAGGACGGGATGTTCTTTGCCCAGGCGGCCACCGCCGTCACGATCGGCATCGTTTTCGCCCGGCTGCGGTGGCGCGGCCCACTGGAGTGGGTGGGCCATACGGCGTCCCTGGTGGGCCGGGGAGGCCTGAAGGCCCTTTCCTGACCTCCGCTGCCCAAAGAGCGGGCGGGCATGAAAAGGACCCGCGCCCCACCGGGTGGGGCACGGGTCCAGTTCCGGCCCGGCCGCAGGCACCGCCTGCTATTGCGGGGTCAGCGTGAAGGTTGCCGTCTTGTCGCCGTAGTCATCATTGAGGACAACCTGGACCGGGCCCTTCTTTACATCGAATGCGATAACCCCCTGGCGGAGATCGCCGGCACCAACCTCATCGGTGGCCAGGGCGCCCATTCCGTCATCAAGGTAGACCAGTTCGCCCTCTTTGCCGTCAGCGTCGAAGACCGTGAAGTTCGAGGGGCTGGAGAAGCTGCTCCCGGTCAAGGTCTCCCAGGACACCTTGACCGCCAGGAATCCGCCATTCTTGGGCTGGAGGTACGTCATGCCCGGAATTTCGGTGGTGTAGATGGAATCGAGGACGCTGACCTTGACGGTGTTGCCTTCGGACACGGTGGCCACGAAGGAGTTCGCGCCGGCGGCGGATCCACTTGGCGGGGCTGAACCGTTGGACGGCGCCGGGGCGGCCTGTGACGCTGACGGGAGGCCGGGAGAAATGGGAACCTTCCGTGCATCGACAGCCGCGCCAATCATGGCCATGGAAGCGATGATCAGCAGGATGGCGGTGATGATGCTCACCAGCCAGAGGATGCCGGTGATGATCCAGGCCTTCTTCTTGTTCTCCGGGTAGCCCTCCAGCGGGCGGCCTTCCTTGTCCCTGGTGTTCCCCGTCAGGGTCATGATCAGGTCAACGAGGGCCCAGACGCCAAGGCCGCCGGCGGTCAAGAGCTTGGCGACACCCGAGCCGGTCTTGCCCAGGTAGAAGCGGTCCGCACCGAACGTTCCCAGCAGGAGGGACAGGATCCAGGTGGTGATGAAGGACTTTCCGGGGCCGCCGGGGTAGAAAGCTGTGCCGTGGGGTCCGGGCTGGTATTCCCCCTGCGGATCTGCAGGGTACTGCCCCTGGAAATTGGGCTGTCCGCCGTAGGGGGATGGTGCCGGTGGAATGGGTGGCGCGGCCGGTCCGTTGTGGGGCGGCTGGGGCAAATTTGGGTGGCTCATTGATGGTCCTTCTGGTCAGAAGTGGGGTGCGGTGCGGGTGCGGGACGCAGGGCGCGGCTGGGCCCAGGGGCAACTGTGGGCGCGCCGGGAAGCCCCCCGGCGGCCCGGTGGGGAGGAGCGAAGAGGGTGGGGCTGAAGTGCCGGCCGGCCGATGGGCGGGGTCCGTGATCCTAGGCCTGAAGAGTCCGGACCGTGGCGCAGACATGGCCAGCCTCATGCTTTCCCCCAAAGCTAAAGAGTGTTTACTAAATCAACGTACCGTGGGCGGCGCCGGACCGCGATGGGCAGAAATGCCCATGGCACTTAGGCCCGGGCCACGGCGAGGCCGGGCCCGGGCCCGGGCCGGCACCGGGCAGTATCAGGAGGCGGCGGTGAAGAGCTTCACGGCGTCACGCATGGACGCCCGCGCACGTTTGCGGTCGCCGGCCGCGTCGTAGGCACAGCTGAGGCGGAACCAGGAACGCCAGTCGTTGGGGGCGGCTTCGGCTTCGGCCCGGTACTTTTCAAACTCCGCATCTGCCGCGGCCCGGACGATCCGGCCGCCAGGCGTGCGTGGGAGCTCATCGACGGGCAGCCCGCCTTCGGCTTCCAGGACTTTGGCCATCTGCTCGGTGCGGGCGCCGAACATGAGCTCGCGGATCAGGGCCCAGGCACCCACCACCGGCAGCACCAGGTAGGCGGCGCCGATGGCCTTGGCCGTGAGGTTGCTATCGGTCAGGAGCAGGAGGGAACGCTGGAAGGAGACCACCAGGTAGAAGACCAGCAGAAGCGTCACCGCGCCCACCCAGATCTTGGTGCGGTTTTTCCGGAAACCGGCAAGCAGACCGTTCATGGCCTAGAGTCCCAGGTCCAGGTACCCGTCCAGGCCCACTGTCAGGCCCGGGTGTGCCGCAACGTTGCGCACCCCTAGGAGCACGCCGGGCATGAAGGAGGCGCGGTCGAAGGAATCGTGGCGGAGGGTCAGCTGCTCCCCCGGACCGCCCAGGAGCACTTCCTGGTGTGCCACCAGGCCGCGCAGCCGGACGCTGTGGACCCGGACGCCGTCTACCTCGCAGCCGCGGGCCCCGGCACGCTCGCTGGTGGTGGCATCCGGGCTGGGCGGCACCTGCGCCGCCGTGCGCTCGGCGGCGATCAGCTGGGCCGTGCGGACAGCGGTGCCGGACGGGGCGTCAACCTTGTCCGGGTGGTGCAATTCGATGATCTCCACCGATTCGAAGTACTTCGATGCCTTTGCCGCGAAGGCCGAGGCCAGGACCGAGCCCAGGGCGAAGTTGGGGGCAATGAGGACGCCGGTTTCCGGGTGTCCTGCCAGCAAAGACTCCAGGGCAGACAGGCGTCCCGCGTCCCAGCCGGTGGTGCCCACCACGGCGTGGATGCCGTGCTCGACGGCGAAGCGGACGTTGGCTTCGGTGCTTTCGGGAACCGTCAGGTCCACCACATACTGGGCGCCCGAGGCGGCCAGCTGCTCCAGCGAGTCACCCCGTCCCAGGGCTGCGACGAGCTTCATGTCGGGTGCGGCGTCGACGGCTTTGACGGCTTCGGCGCCCATGCGTCCGTTGGCGCCAAGGACGGCCACCAGCTTGGGAACGGAGTGTTGTTCGGTCATGCCGTTAACCCTACCGGCGGGACCGGCGCGCGCAGGAACCGGGCGGCGTGCGTTACCTCGCACCCGGGGGCCGTCCGGGCAGCAGCGTCAGCTGCCTGCGCCGACCCATTCGACGGTGCCGTCCGAGAAGAACTGTTCCTTCCAAATGGGTACCTGTTCCTTGATGCGGTCCACCAGCTCGGAGCAGACGGCGAAGGCCTGGCCGCGGTGCGCGGCGGACACCGCGCACACTAGGGCCGGATCCCCGATCTCCAGCATCCCGATCCGGTGCGCGGCCCAGATCCGGACGGGCTGTCCGGGCCCGGCACCGGCTTCGGCGTTCTGTTCGGCAACCAGGCGCGCGACGACGTCGGCCATCACCTGGTGCGCCGTGGGGTGCGCACTGTAGCTGAGGCGCCAAACAGCCTTGCCGCCGTCGTGGTTGCGCACCACGCCGCTGAAGCTGACCACGGCGCCGGCCGTCTCGCTTTCCACGGCTGCAATCGCCTGGTCAACGGAGATGGGCTCGGCGCTCAGGACCGCGCTGACTACTTCGAATGCTTCAGTGCCCATGTCCGCCCTCCAGTTGGTCGCAAAGATGCCCGATCAGCGGGTCAAGGACGCCCAGGCCGTCCATGACGCCCTTCGGCGAGCCGGGCAGGTTCACGATGAACGTGCGTCCCGCGGCGCCGGCGTACCCCCGGCTCAGGGCGGCGAACGGCGTTTTGGCGGCGCCGGCCCGCCGGATGGCCTCCATGATTCCGGGGATTTCCCGGTCCAGCAGGGGCAGGGTGACCTCGGGTGTCCGGTCGTCCGGGCTGAGGCCGGTGCCGCCGCTGGTGATGACGACGGCGGGGTGCTGGGTAAGGAGCGCCCGGATGGCTGCGCCCGCGGGGTCGCCGTCGGGGACCACCATGGCGGGGAACACGTCAAAACCGTGTTCGGTGAGCCAGTCGGTGATCACGGGCCCGGTTTCGTCGTCGTAGATGCCGGCGGCGGCGCGGGTGGACGCGATGACGACGCCGGCTTTGCGTCCCTGCACATCGCCGTGCCGGTGCGGTTCGGGAACCCGAAGGGTGTTGGGGGTGGTCACAGGGCCCAGTCTCCGCTCTTGCCGCCGCTCTTGGCCAGCACCTTGATGTCCGTGAGGACGGCGTGTTTGTCCACGGCCTTGATCATGTCGTAGACGCTCAGCGCAGCTACGGACGCCGCTGTCAGGGCTTCCATCTCCACCCCGGTAACGCCCCGTGTCTTGACGGTGGAGCTGATGGCGACGGCATCCTCGCCAAGGTCAAAATCGACCGTCACCTTGGACAACGGCAGCGGATGGCACAGAGGAATCAGGTCCGGGGTCTTCTTGGCGGCCATGATGCCTGCCACGCGCGCAACGGCCAGGGCATCCCCCTTGGGGAGCCCGCCGGTGCCCAGGAGCCGCATCACCTCCGGTGTGGTCCGGACCGTGGCGGTGGCCGTCGCCTCGCGGGTTGTTTCTGCCTTGGCGGAAACATCCACCATCTGGGCGCTGCCGTCCTGGCGCAGGTGCGTCAGTGCGGGGGTCTGTTCTGCGTTCACAGCATCCATACTTCCACCTCGTCGCCGGCGGCGAGCTCCGTTACGCCAACGGGGACGTGGACCAGCGCGTTCGACCCCGCGAGCGCGTGCATCAGGTGCGAGCCGTCGCCGCCCTCCAGTTGCACGGTCCCGCCGGGCTGCAGGCTTCCACGCCGGACCTGGTGTTTCTGCCCGGGGGAGTTCAGGGGCTGGGCCAGACGGGCGCGCAGGGGCAGCCGGGGCGCCGGCGCCCCGAGCAAAGCCGACAGGGCCGGGCGAAGGAACATCTCGAAGGACACCAGGCAGCTGACCGGGTTGCCGGGAAACCCCAGGAAGGGAACGCCGTCGAACAGTCCTATCCCCTGGGGGCCGCCCGGCTGCATGGCGACGTGGAGGAACTCGACCGGTTGCTCCGCCATGGCCTGGCGCACCACCTCATACGCGCCCTTGCTGACCCCGCCCGTGGTCACGATCAGGTCCACGTCACGGCCCCGGGTCCGCAGCAGCGCCTGGAGTTCTGCGGGGTTGTCAGTGGAGATGCCTGCGCGCCGGACGTTGAATCCCGCCTGCTGCATGGCGGCTTCCAGGAGGGTTCCGTTGGAGTCGTAGATCTTGCCCTGCGGCAGTGGTTGTCCCGGTTCAACTACCTCGTCCCCCGTGGTGACAAGCAGGACGGACACTGCCCGGTACACCTCCACTTCAGCCACGCCAAGGGCTGCGAGGAGTCCCAGCTGCGCCGGTCCCAGGCACGTTCCGGCGGCCAGGGCCCGCTCCCCCGCCGCGATGTCGCTGCCGGCGGCACGCACGTAGCTCCCCGGAACGGTTGCGGGCAGCGTCACCAGACCGCCGCTGCCCTCCGCGCGGAAGTGGTCCGGCACCGCTTTTTCGATAGGTACGACGGCGTCGGCCCCCTCCGGGATCATGGCACCGGTCATGATGGGCGCCGCGGTCCCTGGCTGGAGCGGCTGCGGGCTTGACCCGGCGGGCACGGGCTGCGCGATGCGCACGTCGGTTCCGCCGTCGGGAATGTCCGTGGAACGGACGGCGTACCCGTCCATTTGGGAGTTCGCGAAAGGAGGAAGGCTGATGGGCGCCAGTAAGCCGTGCACCAGCGCCCGGCCGTGCGCATCGAAGAGGGGAAGGACTTCAGCGCGGGACTCTGCCGCCAGCCCGGCCAGGAGGTGCGTAACCGCCGCCAGATGCTCAGCAACGGAGCGGGCGTGGTGGGCCGGGCCTGCTTTGCCGTGGGGGTGGCTGGTCATGGGTACGCCTTTGGTCGCGGCCGTCAGGATTTCACGTCCACTCTAACGGTGTGGAATCCCGTGGCTCCGTCCGGTGCCGGAGGCCGCGCGGTTTCGTCCTGGGGCACACCGTTGAGATCGATGGCGCGGACCTGCACCTCATACTGCCCCGGAGTGAGGTCCACGGCCAGCTTCCACTGGTACCAAGTATCAACGGAGATGCCCGGGGCCAGTTCGGCTTCCCGCCACGGCCCCCGGTTGAGCCGCAGTTCCACCTTTTGGATTCCGGTGTGCTGGGCCCAGGCAACCCCGGCCAGGAGGACGGTTCCTGCACTGACTGGACGCCCGCTGCGGGGCACGTCGATGCGTGACGACGTCTTGATGGGACCGCGCGCGGACCAGCCCCGCGGCGTCCAGTACCCGGAGTCCTGCGCAAACGTGGTGATTTTCAGTTCGGTGACCCATTTGGTGGCGGACACGTAACCGTAGAGGCCGGGGACCACCAGGCGGACCGGGAATCCGTGCTCCAGCGGCAAGGGTTCACCGTTCATGCCCACGGCAAGGAGCGCGTCCCTGCCGTCGTCGGTGAGGACCTCCAGTGGCGTTCCGGCCGTCCAGCCGTCGGCGCTCCGGGAGAGGACCATGTCTGCCCCCGGCTGGGGAACCGCAAGGGCCAGCAGTTCGCGGACCGGCCAGCCGAGCCACCGGGCGTTGCCGATCAGGTCCCCGCCCACGTCATTGGACACACAGGCAATGGTGATGTGGCGTTCCACAAGGGGCTTCCCCAGGAGGTCGGCGAAGGAGAGCTGGACTTCCCGGGCCACCATTCCGGAGACTTTCAGGACCCAGGCCTCCGGGTTGACCGTGGGAACAGCCAGGGCTGTGTCGATCCGGTAGAAACCAGGGTTGGGGGTGACCAGCGGCGGCAGGCCGGGAACGCCCGGCTCTGCGGCGGCGGGAATAGGCGGTGCCGCCGACGCAGGAGCCGGCAGGGTGATCCGTGCCCTGGCTTCGGTGGCGGCGATGGCAGCTCCGCGCCAGAATGCCGCCAGCACTCCTCCCAGGGCGGAGGCGGCGGAGGTGGCGGCGAGAGCCTGGAGGAAACTGCGGCGGGAACCGGCGGCGCTTCCTCCGGGCCCTGCTTCCCCCGGGGCGGAGCCTTCCCAGGACTGCAGCCGCCGGACCAGGAGACGCAACAGCACGACGGCGCCCGCCGCGGCCAGGACCGGAAGTACGGGGGCCAAGGGGGTCACCTGGGACCGGGTGAGGACCGCAGCCAGTCCTGCCACCCCAAAAATCCCCATCACCGCGGCCCCGGCAAACCGGCGGCGGAGCTCAAGGACCCCTGCCAAGGCCGCCAGCGCGGCAATGGCCAGCCCCATGCCCGCCAGGAGGGCGGCCTTGTCAGAGGTGCCAAAAAGGGAAATGGCCCAGTCCTTGACTCCGGGCGGGACAGCATCGATGACAGCGCCGCCCACTGCGGTCAGCGGTGAAAGCGATGGGCTGGCAAATCCCGCCAGCAGTTCCCCCGCCGCGACGCCGCCGGCGGCCGCGGCGATCCCGGCGGCCGCAGCCCACCGTGCCCCGGCGCGCGGGACTGGCCGGTGCGGGACTGCCTGGTGTTGGACGGAACTTTCCGCATGCTCCCCGGGGCCGGCGCCGTCGTCGTCCGCCCCGTGCTTTTGCGGGGAACTCTTCACAACATCCAGCATAGGTTCGCCGGCGGTCACCGGCGCAGGTTCCGTCCGGGGGTTCTGCGCTGGTCACAGGTGTGATGCACGGCGCAACGTGGCGTAGCCTGAAATCATGAGTGTCCAGCTAGGAATGCCGCAGCCGCGGGAGGAAGCAGCCCCTGCGCTGCCAGGCGTTCCGGCGCGCCGCCCCGCTGACGCGCCGGCCGGGCTGGCGGACCGGTATGGCCGCCGCGCCACGGACATGAGGCTGTCCCTGACGGACAAGTGCAATCTCCGCTGCACCTACTGCATGCCCGCGGAAGGCCTGGAATGGCTCGCCAAGCAGGCTGTGATGTCAGCGGGGGAAATCGTGCGGATCGTGAAGGTCGGCGTGGAGCAGCTGGGGGTCCGGGAGCTGCGGCTGACCGGTGGTGAACCGCTGGTCAGGCATGACCTGCTGGACATTATCGCTGCCCTCCGGGCCAACCACCCGGACCTGCCGATCTCCATGACCACCAACGGGGTGGGCCTGGCCAAAAAGGCTGCCGCGCTGAAGGATGCCGGGCTTACCCGCATCAATGTGTCGCTGGACTCACTCCATGAGGAGACGTTCACCAAACTGACCCGGCGCCCGTTCCTTGACCAGGTCCTCGCCGGCGTGGACGCCGCCTGGGCCGCCGGCCTGGGACCGGTCAAACTGAATGCGGTCCTGATGCGGGGCATCAACGACGCCGAGTCGCCGCAGCTGCTGGCCTGGGCGCTGGAGCGCGGGTACGAACTGCGGTTCATTGAGCAGATGCCGCTCGACGCCGATCACGGCTGGACCCGCCGGAACATGATCACCGCCGCCGAAATCCGCGCCCTGCTGTCCCGGGACTACGTCCTCACCCCCGATCCCAGGGCGCGTGACGGCGCCCCCGCGGAGCGGTTTGAGGTGCGACGGCGGCAGGAAGGTTCCTCCCATTCGGACAGTCCGGTGCTGGGAACCGTGGGGATTATCGCCTCGGTCACCGAACCCTTCTGTTCCGACTGCCGGCGCACCAGGATCACTGCCGAGGGCAAGATCATGAGCTGCCTGTTTTCCCGCGAGGAGTTCGACCTGCTGGGCCTGCTGCGCGCGGGAGCCGGCGACGACGAGCTGGCGCAGCGGTGGCAGGACGCCATGTGGATCAAACCAAAGGCCCACGGCATGGACCACGTGGGACTTGACGCCCCGGACTTCGTCCAGCCGGACCGCAGCATGAGCGCCATCGGGGGCTGACACGGATGCTTGTACGTTACTTTGCTGCCGCGCGCGCTGCCGCCGGCTCCGACGAAGAAACATTCCAGCTGCCGGAGGGCGCCACCGTGGCGGACCTGCTGGCAGCCGTGACCGCCGTCGAGCGTTCCGCGCCTCCGGCGGGTACGCCGCCGCTTCCCCGCCTCCTTGCCCGGAGCAGCTTCCTGCTCAATGAGGTGGCCGTGCGGGACCACGCAACCGTCCTTGGCCCCGATGACGTCGTGGACGTGCTGCCGCCCTTCGCGGGGGGCTGAAGCGGCCGGCCGGTGACCCGGCCGGCGCTCACTGTCCGGCCAGGGCCGCTCGGACGCTCTCCGCAACCGCTGCCGCTCCCGCCTCGCCCATGACGATGGTGTAGTGGTTCACGTCCGGCACCTGCCTGACCCGAAGGTTGGGGAGCTTTGCGGCCCATGACTCCAGGTAGCCGGGGGCGTAGAGGGCCGCCGGCTCATTCAGCAGCCCCCGCGGCGCCCGGAGGACTTCGGTGTCCACGGCAAGGTCCGCCAGCGCCTTCAGCAGTGACGCGCCGCGGTGGAGGTCCGCCGTGTCCTCCGCCATCGCCTCGTAGCGGGTGGCGGGCCGGAGTTCGGGTTCTTCACCAGTGAGGTCGTAGTCCACATAAGCGTCCACCAAGGGGCTCCAGTCGGAACTGAAGGCGGGGTGCTGCCGCCAGAAGGACCGGTAGACCTCGCGGTTCGGGAAGGTGGCATTCAGGCGTTCGGCCGCCGGGCCCAGGACCGAGGAGATGATCTCCTCGTCGCTCAATCCCGCCGGGACCTGAAGCGGCAGGCCCCCGTCCACCAGGACCAGCGAACGGACGAGCTCCGGGAAGAGATCCGCGAGGACCAGCGACGCGAAGCCTCCCATGGAGTGTCCCACCACGACGACGGGCCCCTCCGCCAGTTCCCCAAGGACCGCTGCCAGGTCCTGCGCATGGGAGGTCATCCCGTAGGGTCCGGGCAGCTGGTTGCTTTGGCCGCGTCCGCGCAGGTCCGGCGCGATGATCCGGACGTCGGGCAGGGCGGCGGCGAGGTACGCCCACGACTTGTGCGAGGCGGTGACGCCGTGCACGGCAAGGATGGCCGGAGCGCCAGGATCATCCGGCCCCCAGATGGCCGTATGCAGTGTTCCGCCGCGCACCGCAACGTCCGCCGTGCGGTAAGTTTCCTGGCTGGTTGTCCGGGTCATGGCAACGTCCCTTCCTGGGGCGGGGTGGAGGTGGGGCGGGTATCAGGGGCGAGGCCCCGTTCGATGAACTGCATCATTTCTTCAAACACTTCTTCGGGCACCTCGGGCCTGGCTCCCTCGACCGGCGGTGCGCCTTCCTCATCCCACAGGACCCAGCGCATGCCGATCAGTTCGCCGATTCCCATGAGGGCCCAGGCCGCGACGGTGGGGTCCATGTCCCTGACTTCGCCGCCTGCCTGCGCCGATTTCAAACCCTCGATGTACCCGTTGACGATCCGGGTGTAGTGCAGCCGCAAAGCGCCCGGGGAGACAAACTCGGCCTGCCGGATGATCCGGTACAGTGCAGGGTGCTGGGCGGTAAACCGGAAGAACGCGCGGAACCCGGCCCGTTCCGCCTCCATCCGGCTGGGGGCGTTCCGTGCCGCGTCGGTCATTGCGTGCCTGACCCTGCGGTTGAGGTCCTCCACCACTTCATCGAAGATGGCCTGCTTGCCGTCGAAATACAGGTAGAACGTGCCCAGTCCCACGCCGGCCGCCTCCGTGATTTTCACGATGGAGGCCTCATGGTAGCCCACCGAGGCGAAGACTGCCTCAGCCGCCTCCAGCAGCTTGGCCCGGGTCCGGTTCCCCCTGGCGGTGCGCGGCGCCGTGCTCATGGCCGGCTTCCCGCCGCGGGTTCAAGTCCCGGCGCGGGACGCCCGGCCAGCTCCTGGCGCAGCTTGGCGCGCAGCACCTTGTTCAGGGCTGTCCGTGGCAGGGCGGCGACCATCTCGATCCGGGCAGGGACCTTGAAGCGGGCCAGCAGCGAGCTGCAGTGCTCCAGCAGTTCCTGTTCGTCCGTGACCATGCCCGGACGGACCACCACGAAGGCAAGGCCGGTTTCACCCCAGCGGGCATCCTCCACCCCGACCACGGCGGCCTGTTCCACGGCAGGATGGCCCAGGAGGACAGCCTCGACTTCGGATGGTGCCACGTTCTCCCCACCCGAAATGTAGATGTCCTTGAGCCGGTCCACCACCCTGATGTAGCCCTCGGCGTCCCGTTCCACGAGGTCGCCGGTGTGCAGCCAGCCGCCGGCCAGGACGGCCGCCGTGGCCGCAGGATCGCGGAAGTAGCCGGCAAACACGCCCGGACCACCGACCAGCAGCTCGCCGGCAGCCGCGCCCGCCAGGATCTCCCCGGTGGCCGGGTCCGCCACGGCCACTGAGACATGGGGGTAGGGCTTGCCCGAATAGCCCACCATCCGTTCGGCATCCTCATTCGCCAGGCACAGCACGTTCGGGGACGCCTCCGTGAGGCCGTAGCCCTGGCTCAGCGCCACTCCCCTGCGGTGCCAGATCCGCAGGAGCGGCGCCGGCATGGGCGCGCCACCCACCACGGCGTGCCGGAGGCTGCCCAGTTCGGCGGAGGAAAAGTCAGGATGTTCGGCGAGCATCAGGTACTGCGTGGGCACCCCCATTAGCATGGTGACGCGGCGTTCGGGGATCAGCTGCAGGACCCGGCCGGGATCGAAACCGCGTTCCAGCACCACGGTGGCGCCAACCCACCAGGCCAGCAGCGGCTGGATGTTCCAGCCCCCCACGTGGAATTGCGGCAGTACGGCCAGCACCACATCGCTGCTGCCCATGTCCAGGGTGCGTGAGAGGGACAGGTTGTTCCAGAAACAGTTGGCATGCGTCAGGACTGCTGCTTTGCTGGCCCCCTCCGTGCCGGAGGTGAACACCATCAGCAGGGCGTCGTCGTCGTGCACGTCCTGCCGCACGGTGGTTTCCGGTGCCGGCGCCACCCGCGTGGGCGGCGGCACGGATTTTTCCACCCCGCCCGGTCCCAGCGACGCGGTACGGGGGCGGTGCGGGAGCAGGGCGCATGCCGCCGCGCCCAGCGCCGCAAGGTCATCCTCCACGAGCAGCAGTTGGGGCTCGGCCACCTCGAGTTGCAGGGCCAGTTCCCTGGGCGCGAGCCGCCAGGACAGCGGGACCAGGACCAGTCCTGCCTTGGCGCACGCGAAGAAAGCCACCACGTGGTCCGAGCTGTTGCCGGTCAGGGTCGCTATGCGGTCACCGATCCGGTAACCGGCCGAGCGCAGGCCGGCAGCGAGGTTGGCCGCGCGGCGCTCCAGCTCGCTGTACGCCAGTGTGCAGCCGCGGTCGTCGATGGCGATCCGGTTGGGGGTGGCGGCGCTGCGGTCCGTGGTCCAGCGGCCCAAGGTGTGGAGCCCGTCGGAGGTGGGCAAGGTTGGGTTGGTCATGCAGCGTCCTCCAGGATGTCTCGCGGGGTTTCGGTGCCGGCGCCTGCCTGCGGGCCGCGGCGCCGCCGTGCCAGCCGTTCGGCGGTTCCCGCCAGGCCTCCGGGCAGGAAGAGCACCACGAGGATGAAGAGCGTGCCGAGGATGAACAACGGTTCTGACAACGGTACCCGCAGGATGTCCGGCAGGGATTTGATGCCTTCCGAGTTGGCCAGCGCGGTGAGGCGCTGGTCGAGGATCGTGTAGAACACCCCGCCCACCACCGCGCCCCAGCGGGAGCCCACCCCGCCAAGGACCACCATGACCAGCAGCGTGATGGTCAGGTCGGACGAGACTGCGCGGGGAATGGCACCGCTTTGGAGGAGCAGGAAGACCATCCCGATCACGCACACCAGGACCGCGGAGACGACAAAGACCAGCAGCTTGACCAGATACGGCTGGAGGCCAAGGACGCGGACGCGCAGCTCGTTCTCCCGGACGGCGGCGGCCGCGTGGCCGGCCCGGGACGACTGCACCCAGGTAACCACCACGAATACGGCCACCAGCACGGCCAGCGCCAGCCAATACAGGTTGCGGGTGTTGACCACGCCCACCAGGAAGTCCGGCAGGTTGTCGGTGCGCAGCGTCAGTCCCTCGTCACCCCCGGTGCGGCCGTCGGGATTGCGCCCCACAATGACCGAGCCGGCCTGGGCGAAGGCGAGGGTGACCATGGCGAAGGGGATGCCGCTGACGCGCAGGCTGATGCTCCCCACGACGTGGGCCAGCACGATGACCACCAGCAGGGTGAGCCCCATGGCGGGCAGGAGCGGGATGTCGAGGTTCTGCAGGATGATGGCCAGCCCGTACACCCCGGCGCCGAAGTAGAGTGCGTGCCCGAAGGAGAGCAGGCCGGCAACGCCGAGGAGCAGGTGGTAGGTCAGCGCGGCCGCGGCCATCAGCATGCACATGGCCAGCAGCTGCAGGGACCCGGGCGTATAGGTGGGACCCGGCAGCACGCCCGGCAGCGAAATGTTCAGCAGCGGCAGCAGGACCAGGAGCAGCACTCCCGCCACGCTCCCGGCCCATGCTGCGACGCCGCGGCCGGTGAGGCCGGGCCGCCCGGAATCCGGTGTCCCACCGGGCGAACCCGCGGCACGTCCGCGCCGGCGTTTGGCCGGCTGGAGCGCGGTGCTGCCTCCCGTCGCCGGGCCGCCGGTGCTGTTGGTGTCGGTATCGGTGCTCATGCGGTTCTCCCAAGCAGGCCGGTGGGACGGAAGAGCAGCACCAGCGCCAGCGCCAGCACGACGACGAAGTCACCGGTGCCGCCCAGGTAGAAGTTGGCGAACTGCTGCAGGACGGCGACGACGACGGCGGCGATCGCCGCGCCGGTCAGCGAGCCCAGGCCACCGATCACCGTGACGATAAAGGCGAAGATCAGCAGCGAACCGCCGAGCATCGGTGAGACGTAGCCGAAATAGTGCGAGGCGAGGACCCCGCCCAGCCCCGCGGCCGCCCCGCCGATGGTGAAGACCAGGGTGAAGGCCTTGCGGACATCGATGCCAAGGGCGGTGACCATGGACCGATTTTCGACGCCGGCGCGGATGATCATGCCGTACCTGGTCTTCTTCAGGAAGAACACCAGGGCCAGCAGCACCAGGGCGGCCGCAACGATACAGACGAACCGGTCGTTGGGAATGCGGGCACCAAGGATGTCCGTAGTGTCCTTGAACCAGGCCGGCCCCTGGATGTAGACGGGGTCCGTTCCCCAGATGCCGTCGAAGAGGGCTACTGCGGCAAGCGACAGGCCCACGGTGACCAGGACCTGCTCGATGTGCCGCTGGTACAGCCGGCGGATCAGGACGAACTCGGTGAAGGCGGCAAAGACCGCCCCTGCGGCGGCTCCGATTGCCAGGGACAGCAGGAACGTTCCCCAGTTGTCGGCGCCGGCCCGGCGGGCAATTTCCCAGCCGGTGAACGCACCAAGGGTCAGGAAGGCACCGTGCGCGAAGTTGAGCACGCCCATCAGCCCGTATATCAGGGAGAGACCGGCGGCGACGAGGAAATACAGTGCCCCAAGGCCCAGGCCGGTGAACGTCAGCAGGATGACGGTGCTCATTGCGCAGCCCCTCTCCGGACCGGGTCCCCCTGGGCCGCCGCGTCGGCGGAGACACCAAGATGCCTGTGGATCAGGCCGGCGTCGTCGAGGAAGTCACGGGCCGGGCCGGTGTGGACCACCCGTCCGCCGGAGAGCACGACGGCGCCGCCGGCGAGCTGGCGGACGACGTGCAGGTTCTGCTCGACGAGCAGGATGGGGACGGTCCTGGCGGCTTCGGCGAGGGTCTCCGCCACTTCGCCCACGATCTTTGGGGCGAGGCCCTTGGTCGGTTCATCAACCAGCAGGACCTTGTTGGTGTTCAGGAGGGCGCGGGCCAGGGAGACCATCTGCTGCTGGCCGCCGGACAGTGTTCCGGCCATTTGGCCGGAGCGGGCCAGCAGATCCGGGAAGAGTTCCTCCACCAGTTGCCTGCGCGGGGCGGCATCGCGTTCGGCGAGCCGAAGGTTCTCCGCAACCGTCAGTTTGGAGAAGACTTCACGGTCCTCCGGAACATAGCCCACGCCGCGCTTGATGATTTTGAAGGTGGCGTCCTTGTCTATCCGCTCACCACCCAGTTCCACCACGCCGCTGCGGTCAATCAGGCCGATGATGGCCTTGATGGTGCTGGTCTTGCCCACGCCATTGCGGCCCAGCAGGGCGGTGATGCCTGTGGCCGGCACGGAGAAGGACACATCTTCGACCACCTGCTGCCCGGCGATCCTGGCACTGAGGCCCGCAACCCTGAGGATGGGTGTCGCTTCTCCGGCGGCAGGGCCCGTGGCGGTGTTCATACGGTTTCTCCGAGGTAGGCGCTTTGGACTGTGGGGTTGGCCATGACGGCGTCCGGGGTGTCCAGGGCCAACAGGCTGCCGTGGTGCATCACGGCAACCCGGTCCACCAGGCCCAGCACCACGTCCATGTGGTGCTCCACCATTAGGACCGTGCAGCCGCGGTCCCGGTGCATTCCCCTGATGATTGCCGCCAGGGACGGAACATCCCCCGATGCCACTCCGGCCATCGGTTCATCCAGCAGCACCACGGTGGGATCGGTGGCCAGGAGCACGGCAATCTCCACCTTTCGCTTGTCGCCGTGCGACAAGTCTCCCGCCGCCGTCGCCAATTTCCCGGTGAGCCCCACCTCGGCGATGGTGCCGCGGGCAATCCGGGTTGCCTGGTCCGTGGCCGAGGGAAACCGCAGGATGCTGAAACTGCCCCCGAGTTTTGCCTGGGCCGCCAGCCGGACGTTCTCCAGCACGCTGAGCCTCGGGAAGAGATTGGAAGTCTGGAAAGTCCGTCCCAGCCCTGCCGAGGCCCGGCGGTGGATTGGCGCGGCCGTGATCTCCCTGCCGTTCAGCGTGATGCTGCCTGCCGTGGGCCGCAGGACGCCGGAAATCAGGTTGAACAAGGTGGTCTTGCCGGCCCCGTTGGGGCCGATCACGCCGATCATTTCACCGGCGTCGACGGTGAAGTCCACATCCTGCAGGATGCGTGCACCACCGATCTGGAGACCGAGGCCGTCCACCGCCAGGGCGGGCAGGGCTGGGGTTGCCATCCGGTTCCTACTTCTTTTCCGGCGGGGCGACGGTGTCGCCCGGAACGGCCTTGATGAGCTCGGGCGCCCAGCTGTCACCTTTTTGGACGAGCTTTGCCTGGTACATGTCCTGGATCAGGGCGTGGTCCGAGGCCCGCACGGTTTCCTTGCCCTTGGGGCCGTCGAAGCTGTAGCCCTCGAGCGCCTTGACCATCGCGTCAGGATCGGTCCCCCCGCCCTGCTTGACGGCCTGGGCAATCAGCTGGCCGGCGACGAAGCCGTCGGGAGTGAAGAGGTCCGGCTTGCCGCCGGCCTTCTCGACGGCGGCAATCATCTTCTTCTCCACGTCGTTTCCTGCCGCGCCCGGGAAGTAGTGGTTGAGGAAGCTGATCTTGGAGCTCGCGGGGCCGTAGGCGGCGAACGTGGCGGCATCGCCCAGGCCGGTCACCACCGGCGCGGCGTCGAAGACACCCTGCTGGTTCAGCGCCTGCCACATAGTGCCGGAGGTCGCACCGGCCCAGGCGACGAAGACCATATCCGGCTTCGCATCAAGCAGCTGGCGCGCGAAGGGGGTCAGTTCCTGGTTTTCGGGAACCAGGACAGCTTCCACCGTGGCACCCTTGGCGCCGAGGACGGCCTTGACGGCGGCGACGTTGCCCTGCCCGAAGGCGTTGTCCTGGGCGAACACCACGACTTTCTTGCCCTTGGTGTCGATGAAGGTTCCGGCCGTGGCCACGTCCTGCAGGCTTTGCCGGCCGGAGCGGAAGGTGTACTTGTTGACCCCCTGGATGGCGTCGGTGGCTGCTGGGCCGGAGATGTACAGCACTTTGTTCTGCTGGGCTTGTTCGGCAAGCTTCAGCGCGATGCCGGAGGAGGCGGTGCCGCCGATGATCTTGTAGCCCTTGCCGATCATGTCCTTGGCTGCCGTGACGGCCTTGTCCGGGTCGCCGGCGTCGTCAGCGTACGTCAGGTTGATCTTGGCGCCGTTGACCTCGCCGGTGCCGTTGGTGGCGTAGTCGATCCCTGCCTGCAGCCCCTGGTAGTAGGTTTCTCCGTACGCGGCCAGCGCGCCGGTCTTGGAGTAGATAATGCCCACGTTGACGGGCTCGGCGGCGTTGCCGGTGCCCGCGGGAGCGCCGGCGCCGGCTGTGGGCGCGCATGCGCTGAGGGCCAGCCCGGATGCCACAACGGCGGCCATCAAAAACTTCTTTGTTTCCTTCACGGGATGCCTTTCGGTGAAGATCCGCAGGATGTGCGTTCGTGAGGGGAAATCCCCAAACCTGAAAGGTGATTCAGATTACAGCCAATGTAGAGCGGACCCTCGGTTCTGTCAACGAAATTGGCTGCCAGCGACGTGATGTCGCCGCATTTCCGGGGGCCGGGGCGGGGCCGGGGCCACAGACGGGGCGCCGCGAGGGTGGCGGCACAGACCCGAACTGCGCGCAGCCGGGCGGGCGGACGCAGTTCAGGCCCGGTGGAAGACCGAACGCATGAACGGCCGGAATCCGGGGCTTCGCCCGTCCGCAGCGGCGTCTGCACTGGCCGGACCCCCGCCGTCGTCCTTTGCGGGTGGCCGCAGCTCGGTGACGTGGGTGAGCACCCCGTCCTCAAGCAGGAGGGAGTGGCGTGTCCAGCCTGCGTCGCTGCGGCGTTCGACGCGGAGGACACCGTTGCGCCAGGTGCAGCGCTCGGCGGTTCCGGGCGGCACGCCGGTACTGTCCACGTAGTACCAGAGCACATCATGGCGCACAGGGTCCACGGTGAAGATGCCGTGGCCTTCGAAATGGCTGCCGTCAGGCTCGGTGTGGCGGTAGCTCTGCACGACGCCCAGACCCCCGGCCACCTGGCTGTAGGTCACTTCTGCGTCAACGCTGCGTTCGGGCCCCCACGGGCCGGCAGCGACGTGGGTCATCCCCCGCCAGTGACCCAGCATGCCGGACAAAGCCGGATGCCCGTGCTCCATTGCTGAACCGCCCATCGCCGCCCCGGTTGAATCAATCCCCTGCTACTCAGGATGGACTCTTACCGGTGGCGCCGCCAGCTTCCCTGTCCCGCGGGCGCCGGGGAATGCCGGCTCGCTATAGTCCGAACGTCTCGGTTTCCTCGAACGGGCCCACCACCGTGACGGTCCGCGGGGCTGCGGCGAGTTCGGCGGCCAGTTCCTGGACTTGTTCTGCGGTGACGGCCTTGATGAGGCGCAGGGTTTCGTCGATGTCCTGGTATTCGCCCGACACCAGTTCGGCGCGGCCCAGCCGTGACATCCGCGACCCGGTATCTTCAAGGGCCAGGACGATCCCGCCGCCGAGCTGTCCCACGGCCTTGCGCAGCTCGTCGTCGGAGATGCCGTGCTCGGCGAGCTTGTCCAGCTCCACCGCCAGGAGGTCCAGCACCTGCCGTACCTTGGACGGCGTGCAGCCCGCGTACATGCCGAAGTAGCCGGCGTCGGCGTAGGACGAGGCAAAGGAGTAGGTGGAGTACACCAGGCCGCGCTTTTCACGGACTTCCTGAAACAGCCTGGAGGACATGCCGCCGCCCAGGACCGCATTCAGGACACTCATGACGTATCGGCGCTCGTCGGTGGCAACGATCGTGGGGCATCCCATGATGATGTTAGCCTGCTCCACCGCGCGCTTGACCACGTGCAGGCCTGCGGTTCCGGCGATCAGGGCGCGTTCGGTGGAGCGCCGCTGCACCGGTGCCGCGTCGGGCTTCAGCGACCACCCTGCGGTCTGGAGGGCATCCACCACGAGTCCGCAGACGACGTCGTGGTCCAGCCCGCCTGCGGCGGTGATGACCAGTTCTTCGGGCTTGTAGAACCTGCGGTAGTGCTCCCACACGGAGTCTCTGGCCACGGCCTTGATGGCTGCGGGCGTGCCGCCGATGGGGCGGCCCAGCGGGTGGCTGCCCAGGACCGCGGCGACGAAGTGCTCGTGGGCGACGTCGGTGGGGTCATCGCTGTCCATGGCGATTTCCTCGAGGATGACGTCCCGTTCCTGCTCCATCTCGTCAGGGTCCAGCACCGCGCCGGTGATCATGTCCGCTATGACGTCGATGGCCATGGGCAGGTCCGTGTCCAGGACCCTGGCGAAGTAGCAGGTGCTTTCCTTGGCCGTGGCCGCGTTGGATTCGCCGCCGACCTCGTCGAAGGCTGAGGCGATCTCCAGGGCCGTGCGGCGCCTGGTTCCCTTGAACAGCAGGTGCTCGAGGAAGTGGGTGGAGCCGTGCTGGCCGGGAGCCTCGTCACGGGAGCCCACACCCACCCAGAACCCGATGGTGGCTGACCGCTGGCCCGGCATCGCTTCGGTCAGAACCCGCACTCCCCCGGGCAGCACGGAACGCCGGACCTCGGACCCGCCGTCGGAGCCGTGGACCAGGGTGTCGCCGGCGTGGTTCTGCTCAAGCGGCAGGGGTACAACAGTCATTGATGCCTTTCGGGACGGGCAGCCGGATCTGGCTGCCATCGTAACAGCGGCGGG
>NZ_JBFTLY010000022.1:0-202745 GCF_056396685.1 Pseudarthrobacter sp. 05T312 | reverse complement strand
TCGTTGAGCATCTTCTGGCCCTGCCGGACTTTGGCGATGACCTGCTCGGGGGTGTGTCTGCGTGCCATGATTCGTGAATTTCCTCCTGTGTCCATTCTCGGACACGAAACTCACACAAACACTGGACTACTCTCTGGGGACCCAACCAGCCCGTCGTGACGCAGATTGTCTGCGCCAGGACGGGCCATTGTAGCTGCGCTGCGCTTAGTCGAGGGTGAACCCGGGTGATCCGGGTACGGAGGCGAGGAGTTTCGCAGTGTAGGGGTGTTCCGGGTGGCGATATACGGAATCGATGGGGCCGTGTTCGACTATGCGGCCTTGGTACATGACGATGACCTGGTCGCAGACCTGCTGGACGACGGCGAGGTTGTGGGAGATGAAGAGTATGGCGGAGTCCACGGTGCCGCGCATGTTTTGGAGCAAGGTGATGATGTCTGCCTGGACGGATACATCCAGGGCTGAGGTGATTTCGTCCGCGATGATGAGTTTGGGTTTGAGCATGAGGGCGCGGGCGATGGCGATGCGCTGGCGTTGTCCGCCGGAGAATTCATGCGGGTATTTGTCGGCGGCGGAGGGATCGAGTTTCACCTGTTCCAGTGCGGCTGTGATGACGGCGCGGTGTTGGGCGGGGTTGGCGCCGTTAGGGTCCAGGGCTTCGGCGAGGGTTTGTCCCGTGGTGCGGCGGGGGCTGAGTGAGGAGTAGGGGTCCTGGGGGATGTATTGGACTTCGCGGCGCATTTGTTGGCGGCGTTTGCCGTGGATCTTTGTGAACTCGTCGGTCCCTATGCGCACTTGGCCGCTGGTGGGTTTGTTGATTCCGACCAGGGTTTTGCCGAGGGTGGATTTGCCGGATCCGGATTCGCCGACGAGTCCGACCACTGTGCCGGCAGGGACACTCATGGTGACGTCTTTGAGTACGTGGGCGGCGCCGAAGCTGACGTTGAGGTTGATCACGGACGCGGCCGCCGGCCCGTCCGTGCCGGCGGCTACGGCGCCGGTGCCGTGGATGAGGGCCTGGGGTTGGGCGTTCATGGGCTGATTGCTCCTGTGGTGGAGGCTGCGGGGCCGAGGTCCAGGGTGGGGATCGCGACCAGCAGCGACTTGGTATAAGGGTGGTGGATGTCGCGGGCTGCGAGCTGGGCGGAGGTGAGCCGTTCGACGATCTCCCCGGATTTCATCACCAGAATGGTGTCGCAGAGGGCCTGGACCACGCCCAGGTCATGGGAGATGAACAGCATTGCCGTGCCCTGGTCCCGGTGGATGCGCCGGAACTGCCGCAGGACCTCGGCCTGGACTGTGACGTCCAGGGCGGTGGTTGGCTCGTCGGCGACGATCAGTTTGGGCGAGGTGACGATGGACGCGGCGATCATGGCCCGCTGGCGCATCCCGCCGGAAAGCTCGTGCGGATGCTGCCGGAGGCGGTGGGCTGGTTCGGTGATGTTCACGCTGGCCAGGGCCTCCGTGATCACCTTGCGGGCCTTGGCCCCGCCCATGCCCAGGTGGGTGCGCAGGACCTCGGTCAGTTGGGACCCCATTCGCAGGGACGGGTTGAAGGTGGTGCCCGGGTCCTGGTAGATGATGCTGATTTCCTTGGCAAGGCGGGAGGGGTCGGGCGCGGCGAGCATGTTCATGTCGTCCACCCGCAAGAGGTCCGCTTCGACGGCGAGGTCCTCCGAGGGCAGGCCTGCGATGGCCATTGCCGTGAGGGATTTGCCGGATCCTGATTCACCAACCAGGGCCACGACCTCGCCCGGGTTGATCGCGAAGGACAAGCCTTTGACGAGCTGGTTCCTGCCGGGGATGCTGATGTGCAGGTTCTCAACCCGCACCAGGGCGCTGTCGGTCTCCGGGATGGCGAGGGTGCGGTTGCGGGCCAGGACGCGGCGGAAGAAGCTGCGCTTGGCCCTCGGGTCGGCGTGGGCTGCCAGGGCGTCGCCGATCAGCATGACCGAGAGCCCGGTCAATGCGATCATGACGGACGGACCGACGGCCTCGATCGGCTGGGTGTAGAGCGCGCCGAGGCTGTCATTCAGGAGCCGGCCGAAGTCGTATTCCGGGGACTGGACGCCCAGGCCGATGAAGGACAGTGCAGAAATCTCTACCAGGGACAGGGCAAAGACGGTGGCCGAGAGGATCAGCAACGGCTCGGCCATGTTCGGCAGCATGTGCCGGGCCGCGATCCGGACCGGGCTGACTCCGAGCAGGCGGGCGGTCACAACGTAGTCGCTGTTGGACACCGAGGAGGCCAGGTTGGCGGTGATCCGGGCGAATCCGGGAATCCCTGCGATCCCGATCGCGATGACCGCTGAGGACACCCCGGGTTCCAGCACCGCCGCGATCACGAGGGCAAAGATCAAGGACGGATAGGCGACGGCGGTTTCCAGGACGCGCAGGGCAGCCTCCCGGACCCGCCGGCCCGAGAGCCAGATGGCCAGGCCGATGACCACGCCGGAGATCACCGATATGGCGGCGGCACCAGCGGTCATGAGCAGCGTCAGCCGGGTCGCCACGAGCGCCCGCGCCAGCAGGTCACGGCCGAAGTCATCGGTACCCAGCCAATGCTCAGCACTGGGTCCGAGCGCGGCGTTGGGGGTCAGCTGTTCGGCCCCCTGGCGCAGGGTCAGCGGGGCGATGATGGCAATGAGGATCAGGCCCGTGAGCAAACCGGCGCCGGTGATCATGGCCGGAGTCCAAAACTGCTTACTCGTAAACCTAGACATCACTTGAGGTTCCTCCGAGGTTGCGCGGGTCGATGACGGCCAGGATCAGGTCCACCAGGATGATGATGAGGGTCGCGAGAAGACCCAGGACCAGGATGATGCCCCGGATCACCGGGTAGTCGCGCTGCAGGATGGCGTTGACGATCCCCTGCCCCAGCCCGGGCCAGGCGAAAACGGTTTCGATGACGACGGCCCCGCCAAGTTGCGCGGCCAGGATCAGCCCGGAGAGCGTCAACGTGGTGGTGACCAGGTTCGGCAGGACGTAGCGTGCGTTGGTCCGCAGCGCGCCCAACCGCCAGCCGCGGGCCGTGCGGATGTAGTCCTTGTCCAGGACCACCGCCGTTTCGCGCCGCACGATGCGGGAGATCACGCAGAGCGGGCCGAGCATCAGCGCAGCGGTGGGTAGCACCAGCGAGTCCAGGGTGGCTGCGCCCGCGGCCGGCAGCCAGCGCAGCGTTACGGCAAAGACCACCACGAGCAGCGTCGCGACCACATACTGCGGAATGGAGTAGATGAGGCTGGTCAGAAAGTTGAACGCGTTGTCCAGCCACTTGTTCCGCCCGCCTCGGGTCAGGATCGCCACCGCCATACCTAAAGGCACGGACAAAAGCAGCACCAGGGCAATAGCCAGCAGGGCGATCTCCGCGGTGAACGGGAACCGCGTGAAGATCAAGGTGGTGACGTTCTCCCCCGAGACAAACGAGCTGCCCATGTCGAGTTGAAGGATGCCGGAGACATAGTTCAGGAATTGGGAGGTGAGCGGCAGGTCCAGTCCGAGTTCTGTGCGGACGTTGGCAATTTGTGCCGGATTGGCGCCGTCACCGGCAGCAATCACTGCAGGATCCCCCGGGATCAGCGGAACAATCAGGAATGTCACGATCACAAGGACTACAAAGGAAAGAACCAGCCCCGAGAGGCGACGCACCAGGAACCCGACCCACGGGTGGTGGAGGAAGCGGCCGCCCGCACTCCCGGCGTCAACGCCGGGAGTGCGGGAAGCTTCAACAGCAATCGAAGAAGTCATCGCCGTTCTTTTACTTTGTGATCCGCATGGTGCTCTCGTCCGGCTGGCCATTCATGGTGTGCATGGTGAAGCCGGAGCGGATGGTGATCTGCGAGGGAAGGCTGGCCAGTGGGATGACGTGGGCTTCGCTGATCATGACTTTCTGGGCGTCCTGGTAGGTGGCGCAGCGTTCTGTGGGGTCGGTCTGGGTCATGGCCTTGGCGACCAGGTCCAGGACGGGCTGGTTTTCCAGGCCGCCCCAGTTCAGTCCGCCCTTTTCCACCGGAGTGCCGATGACCGTGGAGAGTGCGCCGAACATGGTGCCGCCTGCGTTGATACCGCCCATGACGGTGAGGTCCCAGGTATCGATTTTTTGGGTCAGGTCCGTGCTCCAGGTGGCGAGGTCCACGTTGCGCAGTTCGATGTCCGCACCGGCGGCCCGGAGGGCTTCGGCGACGTAGGTGTTGGCGGCACCGTTGGGGCCGAAGACCTGGGCGCCGACCATGCGGATCCTAACGCCGGTGAGAGCCTTTTGAGCAGCTCCAGCGTCCGGCTTGATGAGCAGTGAGGTGTCCTTGTTGGAGCACGGTACGCCCGGGTGGGCGAAGGAGGAATAGATTTCGCCGAGACCGCCGGATGCGGCCTGGTTGAACGCGGTCACGTTCAGGGCCTGGGCAACAGCCGTGCGAAGTGTGGGATCGGTGAAGGGGTGGCCGGGACGCTCGTTGAACATCATGTACAGGCTGCCCTGAGGGATGGTCGTGGTGCTGAAGTCTTTGTTGCCGTCGAACCGGGTGCTGTCCTTGCCGCGGATGTTGGCGATGTCCTTCGTTCCGGTCAGGAGCTCGTTGGAGACGGCACTGGCGTTGGCGTTGACGCTGGCTTCGATGGTTTTGGCGGGCGTGCCTTCAATCTTGGTCTCGTAGGCGGGCCACGTCTTGTAGTCATCCCGCAGCGTGAAGGTGTAGCCGACGCCGTGCTGCTTCTTTGTCAGCGTGTAGGGGCCTGAGAACGCGCCGGCAACGTCGCCGGCGGTCAGGGACTTGGGGTCTTTGAGGCCGGCTGGGCAAACAATGCCAGTGGCGTGCAGGCTCATGCCCTGCAGCAGGTCCGTCCACGGCTGGGCGAGTTTGACGGTGACGGTGCCGGCGGTGTCGTCGGCGGTGACGGTGGCGGGGCCGTCACCAAGAACGAGGGGGCGGAAGCTGGACTTGCTGTCCGGGGAGGCGAACACCTTGAGGGATTCCGCCACCACGCCGGCGTTGATGGGGGTACCGTCGGAACAGGTGGCGCCGTCGCGGATGGTGAACGTGCCCTGGGTCGGGGTGATGTCCCACTTGGTGGCCAGATCGGAGACGATCTTGTTGTTCTCGTCACGGCGCACCAGTGTGGAGAACAGGAGGCGGTTTGCCATGTAATCGTCCGCGTTGCGGACCTCGACCGGTGCGAAGGTGGTGGGATCTGCGTTGAACACTGTCCGGATGGTGTCGGTGGATGCTTTCCCTGCAGCAGCGGCGGAGTTGCCGCTTGCGCCGCCGGTGGTGCAGCCCGTGGCGGCGATGGCAACGACCGCGGCTGCGGCGGCCAGAGGGAGGAGCGGGCGCCGGAGGCGCGCCGATGCGCTTGCCGGTACCTGGTGCTTCTGAATCACGAAGGGTCCTTTGCTTGAATCGATGCGGGGACAGGGGCGTGTGGGATAGCTCACGCGAACACCTGTCGATCGAGTATGCGGTGCAGGATCCAGTACGTCTAAGACTCCTTTTGTAGCGTTTCCATGCTTTTGGGGCATAAAGCCGCCAAGTTCTCCGGAGGAGGCGGAGAGAGCGACCGGTCGCTGTCCGGCTGGCTCAGGCGAGGTCTTTGTTACGTGGTTTGCGTCGAAGATCGCCGCGCGCGTCACATTCCCGGCCTTAGCCCAGACGTTAAATGAGTCAGGGCCTCTCCAACCGGCGGCTGCTGAAACTCGCAGACAATGCCGGGATGAAGAGGCCCTGAGACGATGACAAACAGGAAAAGGGGCTGACGTTCCCTGCAGCAGTGGCGCGGCGGGGGGGGGGACGTGGGGTGCCGGGCTAGGGCAGGAGTGAGGGCGCGTAGCCGTCAGCAACGTGGAAAAGGCGCCGCTCACCGGCAGCTGACGTTAGCCAGATGATGTCGCGCTCCTGCGTGACCGCGTCGACGCGTCCGCTGAACTGACGGCGGCCTGCCTCAACGAGCTCAAGCTCCTGGCCAACCTCTATCGCACCCCAAACAATACTGCTGCTCTGGCGTTTGTTGGATTCCATTTCTCTTTCTTTCGGTCGCGTAGCTGCGGCGAGAAGGCCTTCTCGCCGCAGCCTAAGGAACATCCCCAGGGCTGAGTGCCTGATGGCTATGCTCGCAGTGCCTCCGGCCGGCTTGGGGCGTGAGGAACGGAGCGACGGCGGCGGTTGATTTCGTAGCCCACGGTTATGCCGGCCAGCAGGAGGGCCGTGCCCGCCAGGCTCATCCACCAGGAATCGCTGGTGCCGGGAAGCACCATGGAGACGAAAACCGCGCCCAAGGCCAGGATCCCGGCCCATGCGGTCGCGGGTGCACCCGGCATCCGGAACCCCACCGTGGGCAGCCGGCCGCTGTCCTGGTGCTGGCGGAGGCGTATCTGGCAGGCGAAAATGGTGATCCAGAGGACCAGGATGCACACCGCACAGGCTCCGAGGGCCACCTCGAACACCGATACGCCACCAAAGAATGCCGTCATCAGCACCCCCAGGAAATAGAAGCCGGCGATGCCCGACAGGGCTCCAGCCGGGACTCCACGCTTTGTCATTTTGTTCGCGAACGCCGGTGCCTCGCCATTGGCCGCGAGGGTGCGCAGGGCGCGGACGGTGGCATACAGCGTTGCGTTGATCCCGGAGATCGCTGCTGTGAGCACCACGAAGTTCATCACGGAGCCCAGCCAGGGAAGGTTGAACCCTGCCAGGGCGGTGACGAACGGCGACTCAGCCCCGCTGTACTCACTCGTGGGCCGGAGCATGGACAGGACCAATACCGACCCGATGTAGAACACGACGATCCGGAACACGATACTCCTGATGGCCTTGGGCATGACTTTCCTCGGTTCCTTCGCCTCGCCCGCGGCCACCGCCGAGAGTTCCACGCCGGAGTAGGAGAAGACCACGCCCTGGCTGACCAGGGCCACCACCAGCACGCCGTTGGTAAAGAAGCCATCGTTGACGAGATTCGCGACGCTGGCCTCAGAGTCCAGCCCCATGGGTCCGCCGAGGAAGACCAGGAGCAGCCCTGCCCCGATGAACATCAGGATGGCCACGACCTTGATTGAACTGGCGGCGACCTCGATGAAGCCGAACACCCGTGCGGAGAACAGATTGGAGCCCACGATCAGCAGCCAGGCCACCAGCGCCGGGATCCATACGGGCACCTCCGGCCACCAGTACTGGACGTAGATGGCGACGGCGGCAACCTCGACGATCCCCAGCAGCGACCCGAGGATCACCATAATCCAGCCGGTCAGGTGGGCCAGCCGGTCACCGAAGAACTCCCGGGACCAGGACACGAATGATCCGGTGGTGGGACGGTGCATGACCAGTTCACCGATGGCGCGCATCAGCAGGTACGCTACGGCGCCGGTGACCGCGTAGGCCAGCACCAAAGCCGGGCCCGCCGCGTTCAGCCGGGATCCCAGGCCCAGGAAGAGACCGGTGCCGATGGCGCCGCCGATCGAAATCATCTGGATCTGGAAGTTGGACATGGTCTTGCGGTAACCGGCATCTGCCAGTTCGACATAGGGGGCAGGTTCGTCCGCCACCGCCTGCAGGGCCTTGGGAACGGTTCCTTCGGTCAGGTTCATTACGGTAAGTCCTTTTGTGCGGCGTGGGAATTGTGCCACGGCTGGCGTTGGCGGGCGGCGGTGCGGGCGGGGCCGCCAGCGGATCCGTTCAGGGTGCCAACAGTCTGCTGCGGTGTTGCGGATCGGTGGCCAGGTCGATGCAGGTGAAGGCCATGGACAGGGCACCGTCGCGGACCGCCTGGTCGCCCGCCGGTGAGGCTGCATAGTGGGCGAAGGCCTCGTTGTGGATGGATGGGCATCCGTCGCCGAGGCTGATCATGGGGTGGATGGAGGGGAAGGCCTGGGACACGTTGGCCATGTCCGTGGAGCCGCCGCGCCTGTCGGTGCGGCTCATGGCCCGGCCCAGCCGGGCTGCGTTCGTGGTGAAGAGGTCGGCCATGGCCTGGTCGTTGAGCATGTCGGCGTAGGTCCTGCCAATCTGCTCCAGATGCAAGGCGGCCCCGGTGGCCACGGCGCCCGCCCGCAGGCAGCGTTCCAGAATGGCCGTGACCCGCTGGAGTGACACCAGGTCATGGGCACGGACCATCCACTTCCCGGAAGCGGTCTCCGGGATGATGTTGGGAGCGGTGCCGGCCCCGTCCACGCTGCCGTGGATCTGCTGGCCGGGCTCGAGCTGCTGCCGGGCCAGGCCGATGGCGGTCAGCGCCACCGTCAGGGCATCCAGCGCGTTGACGCCTTCCCAAGGGGCGGCCGAGGCATGCGCCGACTTCCCCTCGTACCGGACGGCGAAGCCGGAGCAGGCGTAGGGGTGCATTTCGGACTCATCGACGTTGCCGGGATGGACCATCATGGCGGCGTGGGTGCCGGCGAAGTCCCCTTGTTCCAGCATGACGATCTTGCCGCCGCCGTTTTCCTCGGCCGGTGTGCCCAGCAGGCGGACCGTGACGTCCAGCTGGTCCGCCAGCGGGGCGAGTGCCACGAACGCTCCCAGCGCTGCGGAGGCAATGATGTTGTGCCCGCAGGCGTGGCCGACGCCGGGCAGCGCGTCATATTCGGCGCAGATGGTGAGCACCAGGGCGCCGGTGCCTGCCTCGGCGCGGACCGCCGTCGGAAGTTGCCCCAGCCCGTGGGTGACGCGGGCGTTGGGGACGGCGCGCAGTTCCTCCGCCAGCCAGGCGGAGGCTTTGACCTCTTCCCAGCCGGGTTCGGGATTCTCGTGCAGGCGGTGGCTGAAATCCAGGATCCGGTCGAGGCCGGCGGCCAGGGCGGCCTCGGCCTTGACTTTGACGCCGTCGGCCCCGCCGTCGGCCACCCTTTCAATCATGGCGTCCGCACTCACGCCCGGACTCCGGACGCTGCAGCAGCGGCGGTGAAGACCTCGCCCAGGACGGCGCCGCCGGCCCGGATCTGGTCCAGGGTAGGCAGGCAGAAGGAGAGCCGCAGCTCGTTGTGGCCCTTGCCGTTGGTGTAGAACGCGGTGCCGGGGACGTACACCACGCCGCGCTCAATGCACTCGTAGACCAGAGCCTCGGTGTCGATGCCGTCCGGCACCGTCACCCACAAGTAGAAGCCGCCGGTGGGCAGGTTCCAGCTGGTGCCCTCGGGCATGACCTGCTGGAGGGTTTCCACCAGGACCTCGAACTTCTCCCTGTACAGGCCACGGTACTCGTCCAGCTTGGCCTGCCATGCGGGGTCGTCCAGGTAGCTGCTCAGGAGCATCTGGTTGAACACCGGCGGGTTGAGCATTGTTGTCTCAGAGGTGTTGACGAAGTGCGTGTACAGCGACGCCGGCGGCAGCACCCAGCCCAGCCGCAGCCCCGGGGCGATCATCTTGGAGAAGGACCCGAAGTACATGGTGATGTCCGGGAAGTCCGGCTGGATGGCGGGCATGGTGGCGCCGTCGAAGCCCAGCAGGCCGTAGGGGTTGTCCTCGAAGATCAGCATCCCGTTCGCACGGCAGATCTCCCCCACCCGCCGGCGGCGTTCCATGGAGAGGTTCACGCCGCCCGGGTTTTGGAAGTTGGGGATGGTGTAGAGGCCCTTGGCGGTGCGGCCGGAGGACATCACCGCGGCGATGGCCTTTTCCAGTTCCTCCGGGATGAGACCGTCCGCATCCATGGGGATGTGCACGATCTCCGCCTCGTAGCCGCTGAACACGGCCATGCCGCCGGCGTAGGAGGGGGCCTCGGCGAAGATCACATCGCCGGGGTTGACCAGGATGCGGGCCGCGAGGTCCAGGGCCTGCTGGCTGCCGGCGGTGACCACTACGTCGTCAGTGCCGGCGGTGATGCCTTCCAGCGCCATCAGGGAGACGATGTGTTCGCGCAGCGCGGGCAGGCCCTGGCTGGCACCGTACTGCAGGGCCACCGGGCCGGCCTCAGCCAGGATCTTCTGTGCGGAGGCCGCCATCGCGTCGAACGGCAGGGCGCCCAGGTAGGGGGCACCGTTGGCGAACGAGATCATGCCGGGGCGCTGCGCGGCGCGGAAGACCTTACGCACCTCGGAGGGGCGGGCGGCGCGGACGCGGTCAGCGAGGGCGGCATCGATGATGCCGGCGTTGGTCATGGATTCAGTGGTTACTTGCATGTCTTGACCAGCTTCCGGTTCACGAATTCCTCCATGCCGTACTTGCCCAGCTCACGGCCCACGCCGGAGCGCTTGATGCCGCCGAAGGGCAGTTCCGCGGCGGTGCCGGGGGCGTCGTTGATGTAGACCATGCCGGAGTCCAGTTGCGCTGCGATCTCCTGCGCCTTCACCAGGTCGTCGGACTGCACCACGGCGCCCAGCCCATACACCGAGTTGTTAGCCAGGGCTACAGCTTCAGCTTCAGAGGAGACCTTGTACAGCACCGCTACCGGGCCGAAGAGCTCCTCGGAGAAGGCACGCATGTCCTCGGTGACCCCGGTGAGGATGGTGGGCTGGTACCAGGCCCCGGCCTGCTCCAGGCGGGAACCGCCGGTGAGCACCGTGGCGCCCTTGGCAACGGCGTCGTCCACCAGCGCGGCAACACCGTCGACGGCGGCGGTCGAGGACAGCGGGCCCATGAAGGTGTCCGCCTGGGTGGGGTCGCCCGGGGTGATGCCGGCGATGGCCGCGGTGAACTTTTCGACGAATTCGTCGTGCACGCCCTCGGTGAGGATGATGCGCTTGGCGGAGTTGCAGGCCTGTCCTGCGTTGCCGAAGCGGCCGAACATGGCCTGGGTGACGGCGCGGTCCACATTGGCCGAATCCAGGACCAGGAACGGATCCGAACCGCCCAGTTCCAGTACCACCTTCTTCAGGTTGCGCCCGGCGATTTCGGCGACGGCGGAGCCGGCACGCTCGGAGCCGGTCAACGAGACGCCGGCCACGCGGGGATCGGCGATGATGTCCGCTACCTGCTCATTGGTGGCGAAAATGTTGACGTAGGCGCCCTCGGGTGTGCCGGCGTCGGCAAAGATTTCCGCCATGGCCAGTGCGGATTCCGGGCACTGAGGGGCGTGCTTGAGCAGGATGGTGTTGCCGTTCATGAGGTTGGGTGCGGCGAACCGGGCCACCTGGTAGTACGGGAAGTTCCACGGCATGATGCCCAGCAGCACGCCCAGGCCCTCCTTGCGGACCACGGCGGTGCCGCCGCCGGCAACATGGAGTTCCTCGTCCTGGAGGAATGTGGGGCCGTTCTCGGCGTAGTAGCGGTAGATGGAAGCGACGATGTCCACTTCGATCTGTGCCTGGAAGATGGGTTTTCCCATTTCCCGGGTGACGATCGCGGCGAGCTGGTCGCGGCGTTCCTGGTAGAGGTCGGCCACCCGGTTGAGCCGGCGGAGGCGTTCCTCCACGGGGCTGGTCCGCCAGCTGGTGAAGGCCTTGTCCGCGGCTGCCAGGGCGTCCTGGATCTGTGCGTCGGTGGCGGTGGGGTATTCGGCCACGAGTTCCCCCGTGGCGGGGTTGGTGACAGCGTAGTTGGTCACGGTGGTTCTCCTTGGGTTTCGGGGTGGCCGGGTTAGGGAAGGGCGATGCGCTGGTCGGTGATGACGTGGATGACGGCGGGCCGGCCCTGTTCCTGGACGGCTTTGAGGGCGCGTTCGACGGCGGAGGCGGCCTGGTCATCGGAGGTGACGGTTTCGCCGTGGCCGCCGAAGGCGCGGCCCAGGGCGGCGAAGTCGGGGTTCTCCAGCTGGGTGCCGCTGACGCGGTGCGGGAAGTGGGCTTCCTGGTGTGAGCGGATGGTGCCGTACTGGCCGTTGTCCATGACGATGGCCAGCAGCGGTGCGCCGTACTGGGCGGCGGTGGCCAGTTCCTGGCCGTTCATGAGGAACTCGCCGTCGCCGCAGACCGTCACGATGAGCCGGTCCCGGCTTTCCAGCGATGCGGCGATAGCGGATGGAATGGAGTAGCCCATGGAGCCGTTGCGGGTGCCCAGCTGGGCGGGGAATTCGGTGGTGGGCAGGTAGTTCTGGGCCCAGGCGCAGTGGTTGCCGGCGCCGAAGGTGCTCACGATGTTGTGCGGAATCCGGCGGACCAGTTCGGCGATCACCACGGACATACGTGCGGTGCCCTCGCGGGTGTCCGGCAGGGCCTTGTATTCGGGGATGGTGGCCAGTTTCTCCTGGGCTTTGCGGCCGGCGGCACGCCAGGCGTCCCACTCCTCCGCCCGGCCGAGGTTGATGCCGTCCATTGCCTGGGCGAATGCCACCGGGGAGGCGATGATGTGGCTGGTGACGGCGCCGGAGCGGCCGCGCAGCGAGGTGTCGATGGTGACCAGGATGTTTACGGCGTCGGGTGACTGGCGCAGCGTGAAGCCGTCCGTGGGAACATCCGTGGGGACCGCGCCGATGGCCAGCAGCACGTCCGCTTCTTCGAACATCCGGGCTGCGGCGTCCGTGCGGCCGTAGCCCAGGGAACCGGCGTTCACCGGTGACGTGGAGGGGATGCGGTCCGCGGCGTGCCAGTCCTGGATGACGGGGATGCCGTTGGTTTCGGCGAACCGGGTGATGGCCGCGGCGGCTTCCGGGGTCCAGCGCTGCCCGCCGCTGAAGATCAGCGGCTTGGAGGCCGTGGCGAGGGTTTGCTTGACGTGCTCCAGTTCTTCTGGGGAGATGGCGCCTTCCGCGACGGTGATGGGCTGGTGCAGGCGGCCGGTGAACTGGTGCGTGATGACGTCCTCGGGGAGGCCGACGATGACGGGGCCCGGACGGCCGGACTTGGCGGCGAAGAAGGCTTCGGCAACAAGCTCGGAGGCACGCTCTGCTTCGTCCAGGACGAAGACGCGCTTGGCCTGCGTGCCGAACCAGGCGTTCGGATCGAATTCCTGGAAGGATTCCCGCATCCGGTCGGCGGTGGGGATCAGGCCGACGAACAGCACCATGGGGGTGCCGTCCTGCCAGGCGCTGTGGATGGCTACGAACGCGTTGGCGGCGCCGGGGCCGCGGGTCACCATGGCCACGCCGGGCTCCCCGGTGAACTTGCCGTGGGCTTCGGCCATGTACGCGGCGCCGCCTTCCTGGCGGCACACGATGGTGTCGATGGCTGCGCCGTGCAGGCCGTCCAGGACGGCGAGGTAGCTTTCGCCCGGGACGGCGAAGACGCGTTTGACGCCGTGCAGGGCCAGGGAATCGACGATTGCCTGGCCGGCGTGCGTTGCGGTGGCGGTGTGCTGCATGGGAGGGACTCCTCAGTGGTTCTTTAGCGGGTGGAGTGGACGGGCCGGCCGGCAACAACGGTGCCGGTGACCTTCACATCGCGGATGTTCCGGGCGTCCACCCGGTAGAGGTCCTCGGACAGGGTGACGAAGTCCGCCAGCATGCCGTGGGAAAGAGTGCCTTTGTACTGTTCCTCGTGGACGGCGTAGGCGCTGCCCACAGTGTAGGCGCGCACTGCCTGTGCCACCGTGATCCGTTCTTCGGGGCCGAAGTCGGCGCCGGATGCGGTCCGGCGGTTGACGAGGTCGTGGATGTTCAGGATGGGGCTGGCATCCACTACCGGGGCGTCGGTGCTGGCGGGGATTTCCATCCCGGCGTCCAGCAGGCCCTTGACCCGGTAGATGGAGGGGACCCGGTCCTGGCCCACGGCGCGGATCACGCCGTCGCCGAGTTCGGAGATGAACCGTCCCTGCGGAACCCCGATCAGGCCCAGGGAGACGGCGCGTTTCAGCTGGAGGTCGCTGGCGGTGCTGAGGTGTTCGATCCGGTGCCGGGCGTTCGGGCGGGGATGGTCGCGCTGGGCGTCCTCGAGGATGTCCATGGCCACGTCCAGGGCGGCGTCGCCGATGGCGTGCACGGCGACCTGCCAGCCGGAGCGGTGCGCCCCGGTGAGCCAGCGGCGCAGGTTCTCTGCCGGGAACTGGAGCATGCCGCGGTTGGAGACACCTGCGGCAGCGTCGGCAGAGTAGTCGCAGCACATGAAGGCACTGCGGCCGATCATGGAGCCGTCGGACAGGATCTTGACGGGGCCGATCCGCAGCCACTCGTCACCCAGCCCCGTGCGCAGGCCCAGGTCGAGGCCAAAGGGTGCGTGGGCGTCGTCGTCCGCACTGCCTGACAGGGAATGCAGGGTGGTGAGGTACGGCATGACGGTGGCGCGGACGCCCAGCCGGCCGGTATCGCGGGCCAGCTGGTAGCCGGCCAGGTCCACGGCGCTGTGCCCGATGTGCGCGGGGGCGCCAAGGCCGGGTTCGGTGATGCTGGTGATGCCCAGGTCAAGGGCCAGCCGGCTGCCGGCATCCACCATGGCGGCAACATCCTTGGCGGTCTTGCCGGGTATGGCGCTGGTGACCAGCGCGCGGGCCGTCTCCTGCAGCAGCCCCACGGCGGTGCCGTCGGCGTCTTTGGCCACTGCGCCGCCGTCGGGCACGGGAATGTTGCGCCGGCCCGGGAACCCGGCAACCTCGAACGCGGCGGTGTTGGCCACGCCCATGTGGCGGGAATTGTGCAGCAGCCAGACGGGGTGCCCGTTGCTGACGCGGTCCAGCATCTCCGCGGTGGGGTGGACGTCGCCCAGGTAGTTCTGGTCGTAGCCTGCGCCGATCACCCAGGCGCCATGAGGCGCAGTCCGGCAGGCTTTCCCGACGGCGGCCAGCACCTCATCCATCGTGGCCACCGCGGCGGGACGCAAGTCCACCTGCAGCTGGGCCTCGCCCAGGTAGGACAGGTGCAGGTGCGCGTCGTTGAAACCGGGCACCACGGCGGCACCCCCAAGGTCATGGACCTCACGAAAGACGCTGGCCGGCAGTTCATCATCAAGACTGATGATCCTGCCGCCATGCACGCCGAGGCTGCGGACGCGGGGACGGCGGGGATCCTGGGTGTAAACCTCACCGTTTGTGTAGAGCGCGTCAAAGAGCACTTTGCCTCCTGGTCTTGATGTGGCGGACGTCTCGTTCGTCCCTCAAGTAGACCGGAGGATGATCATGCTGTCTAATGCATTAAAAGTGTCTTAACCATAACTATGCGGCATGCTGGTAGTTCCCCAAGCGGCAATCGGGGGCAGCGTGGCGCCTTGACTGTCCAGGAACTCCCGCAGGCGTTCAGCCAGGCCGCGGATAACACCAGCCGCGAAGTGGCTGGGAAGCCAGGCCACGTGCAGGGGCAGCTGGAGCACACCGCTTGCCGACGCCGCACCCTTATCCCCTGCACCGTTGCCGGTTCGGATCCGCATCGGATACGCCCCGTAATGCGGGAGGTCCGTGGTCACCCCTATACCCCGGCCCGCTGCGGCAAGCGCCTGGATGGACAGCCCGTCCTCACACTCATGAATGCTGGAGGGCTTAAGTCTTTGCTGACTCAAGGCATCGTCGAGCATGTAGCGGCTCACGCTGGCATGGGAAGGGAGGATCAGGGGCCCGGCGCTCAGCTCTTCAAGGGTGACTTCAGCCCTGCCTTCCGCCGCCCAGGGGTGCTCTGCCCCGACATAGGCTTTGAGCGGAATACTGCCCAGATCCAGCGTTTCGAGGTCCGGCCTCTGTGTCGTTGGCGAGACGATGAAGTCTGCTCCGTGCAGGAGGGTGTCATGGATTCCGAAGTGGGTGGTCTCGCGGGCGAGGAGCAGGGGGTCCTCCCTGGTCGTGGTGGAGATAAAGGGCGCCAGGAATCCGCGGATTGAAGCTGTGGTGGCCGCCACGGTTAATGTCGACACTTCGCCGGTACGGAGCGCAACAACAGCTTCCTCCGTGGCACGCGTTTCCTGGATCAGCCGGCGGGCCAGCTTAACGAAAGCGTGCGCAGCCTGCGTCAGCACGAGGCGATTGCCGCGCGTCTCGAACAGAGGCATTTTGATCTCCCGCTCAAGCGTCCGCAGCTGCCGGCTCAGCGCCGGCTGCGCGATCCTCAGCTCCTCCGCAGCAGCTGTCACGGTGCCGGCATCCACCACAGCAAGGAAATATTCGAGTCGTCGATAATTCATGCCTCTAAGCATGCTGTGAAAGCATAAAAAAGGCGATATCAAGTCAACCGAAGTATGGATTGTCTGCAATTTGGATGCCTTAGAGATGCCGACTGGGCAGGACCAAAACGGGGCCCGCCCAGGGCCGGGTTAGCGCGCCCCGGGTCGTCAAATGTCAGAGGAAAGGTAATCGAGGGCGATCTGCACTTCAGCCCTCACGCCCGCCTCCAGGGCCGCCTCGTCGATGTCGAACTTTCGATGATGATTCTGATACGGGTACCCCTGCGACTCATCTCCGCCGCCAAGGAAAATGAAGCATCCCGGTATCTTGTTCGAGTAGGCGGAAAAGTCCTCGCTTGCACTCGTCGCCGGACCCCATCCAACATCACCCCGGCTCAGTACCTTTGAAGCGGCCGCGAAGGCCACCTGTGCGCACGCCTCATTATTAATCACGGCACCAAAGCCCTCCTGCCACTCCACACTGGATGAGGCTCGGTGCGCTGCGCCGATACCGGCAACGATCTCTTCCACCCGCTGCTTGACGTATTCACGATCACCAGCATCGGAAGTACGCACGGAAACACCAAGCCGGGCCGTGTCCGGAATGACATTCGGGGCCTCCCCGGCCTGAAAAGTGCCCACCGTTGCGACGGCGAAGTGGTCGGGAGCGATTGATCGGGAAACAACAGTCTGCAGTCCCAGCACTATCTCCGCTCCCACCACAACTGGATCTATCCCATGCTGGGGCATCGAACCGTGGGATCCTCTGCCCTGGATGGTGATGTAGGCGCCATCCACGGCAGTGGAGGCGCGCCCGTGGGGGATGACAATCGTGCCAGCCCTTTGGTTCATGATGTGGAGGCCGAAAATCGCGTCCACATCGTCGAGGATCCCGGCCGCTACCAGCTCTTTAGCCCCTCCCGGCGGTTGTTCCTCGGCGTGCTGGAAGATGAATTTCACGACGCCGCGAAGCTGCGCCCTCATCCCGGTCAGGGCCTTCGCTGCGCCCAGCAGCATCGCGGTGTGGGCGTCGTGCCCGCAGGCATGCATCACGCCGGGCTTTTGCGATGCGAACGCCAGGCCTGTCTCTTCGGTCAGGGGCAGGGCGTCCATGTCGGCGCGGAGCGCGACAGTGCGGCCGGGAGATGACCCGCGGAGGATTCCCAGCACGCTGGTTTCGGTCGGCTGGGTGACTTCAAGACCGAAACTCACGAGCGCGTCTCTCACCAGGTCCGAAGTCCGCGTCTCGTGGAACGAAAGCTCCGGGTTCGCGTGTATATCCCGCCGCCAAGCAATCACTGAGTCAGTATCGACGTCAATGTTCATTGTTCTCCTCAATTCCCGTTGTCGCGGGTGAACCTTCCGTTCCAGGATTTCGCGCGCAGCCACCTGATACGAGCTGGAGGATTTGATTCCCGTCTGCTCTTTCGAGTGGGGCTTGCGAAGAGCGGTACGAAAGCTCGGCCTGCGACGACACGGAGCGCACGCCAAACAATTACTCCGCAATACTCGCCAAAGGAGGTGCCGGCTGCCAGCGCCAAAGCCGTTTCAACCGCCGCAACAAGAGAGGATCCGGGTTCCGGCCCCTGGCCGCTCAACTCGAGGAGGCCTTGATACAGCTGCAGTCCGGGAAGCATTGGAAGAATGGCGCATGTGGCCACAGCAGTCGTAGGAAGCCGGAGACGGTTCGTCACCGCAACCGCGATCAGGCCAGCCAGGAATGCGGCCCCTGCCGCACCCCATATCGCCCCCGCAATCGGAATGACAAGGTTGAAGGTCGCGTAGGAAAGCGCCGCCAACAACGCCGTCGGTACGAACGCAAGCGGCGGTGTTTGGCTGGCGATGCCGAAACCCAGAGCCACAAGTGCTGCTGCGGCCAGGACGACAGGCAAAGGGAAGGTGCCGATGCCGACGTTCTGGCTGATTGAGAGTGGCAGGCCGAGCAAATGGACCACGAGAAGTCCGAGCTGTACGCCGGCAACGAGCCCGGCCGTGTTGGTGACACCTTCGAAAATCCTACCGGCGGCATTGATATACCAGCCGGTGATGGCATCCTGAACGGCCCCCGTGGACGTCATGCCGGCCAAGGCAACGATGATGACGGCCACGACGACGACAGCAGGCGACGTTTCGGGGGCGAGTGCTTGGAGTACCGCAGCTACTGCAACCGCCAGGACTCCGACGACCGCCTGGACAAAGAATGAAGGCCAGCCGCGACGGAACAGGACACTGAACAGCCAGTCAACGACGAGGTTAACTAAAAAAGCTGCTATCGCCACGATCGGGCCTCCACCGAAAAGCACCGACGCCATCGAGCCCGCAGCCCCTGTGGCAAGACGAGTCGCCCACCAAGGATAACGACCGCGGCGTTGCTCCAGCACCCGTACCGATCTTGAAGCCTCGTAAGGCCGCACCTGTCCGGTGCGTACCCCGTCCACAAGTTCCATCACCGACGTGAGCCTGCCGTAGTCGAAAACACGTGCAGGCACAGGACGGATCGCAAAATAGGTCCGCCCCTCCGAATCAATCCAGTAGATTGTGACATCGGAGTAGCCGGCCGATGTGGTCGCCGTTGCCAAGCCCCCGGCCTCGGTTATCCGTGCAGCCGCCTCCGCCGCCTCACTCGCCGCAGCCCCGCTCGAAAGGAGGACAGCCGCCGTGGCCGCGGCCGCCTCCAGGACACCGGAGGGGTCGGAATCACCAAAAGAACCGGACAAGGCTTGCGGGTCTTCAGCGATATTCGGCATGACCACTTCCTACGCCCTCCCTCTTCCCTCAGGCAAGCATCCACGAAGTTCCCTTGGAAGTGCTGCCCCTTCAGGTCTTGGCTTTCATGGCACGGAACCACTAAAGAAGAGGGAGCAGGACCCGCGCTCACCATCGGCATGTACTGCCGGAAACGTCGGTCCATGATCAGCAGCAGGGGCGGCGCTATGTCGCGTCTTCTAGGTCCCCGGGACTTGGGTGGGAACCTGTCGTTCACCGGCGTTGGTCTTCAGGGAAGCCTCCCTTTTCAGGGTGCGTAGCACCACGGCCGTCGAGACCACGGAGACCAGAGCAATCAGGGCAAGGAAGGTTGCCGGGCCCCACGAAAGGTTGTTTGTTGCGGCCAGGATGCCGGTGGCGATGAGTGGAGTAAATCCGGCGATGATGCCGGCAATGTTCGCGGAAAGGGCCATCGAGCTGTACAGGATCTTCGCCGGGAAGTAGTCACGGAACATCGCTCCGATCGGGGCATAAGGAATCGTGCCCAGGCCAAACGCCAGAAGCATCGCGACCATAATCAAGCCCGGGTCCCTCGTGTCGACAAGCCAGAAGATAGGAAATGCGAGCACGAGCGTCACAATGTAACCGATCAGAACTGTCTTGGCTGCTCCGATACGGTCAGCCACCTTACCGGCTACAAGGAGAACAACGCCCTGGGCGACGGCGCCAAGCACCGACGCATTCAGGATGACCGAGGCCGGCAGCTTCAGAACGAGCGTGACGTAACTGATCATGAAAGTAGTGATGACGCCGAAACCGGCCGTTGAGTAGAGGTAAGCACCCACACCCACCAGGAGCTTGCCGGGATGGTTACGGAACAGTTCACGAAGCGGAGACTGTGCTGTCTCCCCCGAAGCTTCCAGCGCCTTGAACTCGCGGGTCTCGGGGAGGTACCACCGTGCCCACAGTGCTGCACCAACCAAGAGAACCGAGGCAAGGTACGGAAGCCGCCAGCCCCACTCCATGAACTCCGCCTTGGGAAGCAGAGAGACAATGGCAATTGCGCCGCTGCTCAGCAGGGTCCCGGCCGGTGAACCGAGCTGCACGAGGGCAGCGTACAGGCCTCGTTTATGAGTGGGAGCATTTTCGACAGCCATTGCTGTGGCGCCTCCCCATTCCCCACCAGCGGCAATGCCCTGGGCGAAGCGAAGGATGACGAGCAGTACCGGGGCAATGACGCCTGCGGTGGCAAAGGTCGGAAGAACACCGATAAGGGCTGTTGCGGCTCCCATAAGCATGACAGTCACAACAAGCGCGCCTTTTCGACCCAATTTGTCACCGAAATGCCCGAAGACCATGGCACCCAAAGGCCGCGCGACGAAACCCACGGCCATGGCCGCAAAACTACCTAGCAGCGAGGCGGTGGGACTCGATGAAGGGAAGAACAGAGGACCGAAGACGATTGCCGCCGTCGTTCCGAAAAGGAAGAAGTCGTACCATTCCAGAGCAGTGCCGACAAAGGCACCAATAACGGAGCGGCGCGCATCCCGGTCCTGATTGGCGGTTGTGGGGGGTGAAGCGCTCATTGCGAACCTCGTCCTTGAAGTGATGGATTGCAATCCATTGTGAGACTCAGAACACATATCCACAAAGACCATAAAACGATGCAAAGCATGCCGAATCGGCATAAGCGACGGTCTCGAGTAATCCACTCCCCTGCTTCAGTAGACGTTGAGCCCGCTATGTGAGACCGAGATGGAAGGCTGCTTGCTACGCGTCGTCCCGACAGAGGCATATACACCCCAGCCTGACGTAAACGGTCTCGCAAAGGAGGATTTACCTGCCGGTGGGGCTTCGGTCTTGTTCGCAGACACCTGTCGAGCAGCAAGAGGGGACTTCCTCAGCTCCTGCCGCACGCGAGCCTCATCGAGTCCCGATTCTTTGGCCTATTTCGATGATTCTCGGGCTACCGCACCTCGGTTTTCTGTCAGGGTGGGATTTGAGAACATCATGAGCGGCTGTCAATAGAACGAAAATTCCGCCCTATTCTGACGCCGCGCCGATCGTTGCTCCTTTGGCCTTCCTTTGGCTTGGCCGGACTCGTGACTATAACGGGCACAAAAAAGCCCCCGGACCGTGGTCCGGGGCTTTGGGGCCGACTTTCGCTCGATCATGACGCTGAGATCCAGATGGATGTCAACAGTGGAGAGACGGTCCTGGAGGAAGCGTGCACAGGTAAATTCTTCTTCGTGGATGCTGCCCCAGACAGGCTCCGGGACAGCCGGCCAATAGCGGGGCTTAGCCCTCACATTCGACACAGTAGGCATGGCCGTCATTCTCCCGGGCCTTCTGCGAACGGTGGCGGACCAGGAAACACGAGTAACAGGTGAACTCATCATCAGCCTGCGGAATGACCTGCACAACGAGCTCTTCGGCAATGAACTCGCCGCCAGGGGTGAGGCCGTCGAGGGTGTCAGCCTCGTCGAGCTCCTGAACCACAGACTTCGCATCCGGTGCTTTGGCGGACTTCAGGGCCTCCAGCGAATTTTCCTGGGACTCCTTAACGTCGGTGCGCAGTTCGTCGTAATCAGTTGCCACAGCGGTGCATCTCTTCTCTGTTGGGGTGGGTTACCGGTCCTGCAACGTACAGGACATGGGAAGAATTCCCCAAAATAGCCGTACTGTTCCTCCCCCCTCCCCCTCCCCCAATAATCGGGAAGAGGAGAGGCCTCTGCACACGCCCGCGCGACGTCCTAGACGGCCGACTTGGCCGAGAGAGGCAAGTTAACGGAATCGCCATTATCGGCAATCCAAAACCCGTGGCAGAGGAGGGGCCGCATTTCAGTCAGATTGTCCTATCGAGGACGACTGTCGCAGGCAGGGAAATCAGGGCCTTCGGACGTCAGGACCCCAAGGTCAGGCCGCTACTGGTTTTGCGAAGGATCGTGGGCTCCATGCCAGCGAGGCGAAAGGCGTTTTGGGCATGTTGGCTGGTGAAGTATGCTACGAGAGTTTGGGACTGTCGGCTAGCCCCCGCTGCTTTACCTAGGACGGCGGCGAACTCGGTAATTTGCTGGACTTCATCGGGCAGCGGCCCGACTATTTTGACGCCGGGAACGCAGCGGTGTTCGCTCATCAGCTGAACCGCAATGTCAGCCCTTCCATCAAGGACTGCTCCGGCGGCAAATCCAGAGTCGACGATTGTGGCACGGGAACTTACGCGCTCGGAAATACCTAATCTTTCAAGTAAGCCCGCAAAGTACACGCCGCTTGCACCGGCACGTGAATAGGCTACCGACCGGGCAGCGGTCAGTGCGGTTATGAGCTTGTCTACTGTTGTGATGTCAGGCTCTGGCCCTCCCGCGGTAGCGATTCCTATCCCTACTCGGGCGACCGATGTGCAGGACGACAGATCGATTAGTCCCGATTCAGCCAGCTGAGGGAGCTGACTCGCTTGACCAACAAAGACGTCGGGCCATGCACCGGCCGTGAAACGTTCAAGCAGGGCATTCGTGGATTCATACGTAGCGTCAACAGAAATACCGGTTATTTCAGTGAAGTCTTTGTAAAGGATTTCAACCAAGGCCTTCTTCAACGCAATGCTGCTGAAAAGTGAGACAGGCCGCGGAAATGCTGTCATATATACTCCAATGGTCAACGGAAACGCCAGAGCAAGGCCGTGCCGAGAGCTGGTCCTAATGGCGAGGCTCTAGATGTTGATTTTCTGCTACAGCCTGGGCGGGACCCTCGCTTCTCGTCCCGGGTCTGGGTGTTTGCGTTCAGAGGGGGACGTTCGTCCCCCTCGTGTAGATATAGCGGTCGGGCATCCGCACTTCCACAAGATTAACAACCACCAACGGGGATGGGATAGGGCGCGCCCCGGAGCTGCTCTTGGCTAAAACACTTCAGGGTCTAGTTCCGGCGAGCGTGATCGCGCTCCTGTATTTGTCCGAACGGAACGTCGGGTGAAAGAGCCACGGAGAAACGGTCAAAACTGTCGCGAGTCACAAGAATTCCCCGGGCCTTGTCACTGCAGCTTTCTACAGCGGTCTTCACTGCCGCATTCAGCTTCTCGTGCAATTCGGCTTTGCTCTCGACGCGGAGTTGGGCAATCGTCTGGATCTTCATTTCTTCCTCTCGGTACGAATCTGAGGTCCTGCTGAGGTGCAGGCAAGACGCTGGTGAATCCCCGGGTGATGCCGCTAGAGCTCCACTGTTGAGGGGCCCGAAAATTGCGTCGTTCGCGGACGGCTCTGCGAAGGAAGGGACCGCCGCACCCCGCGGTCGGTAAGGCGTCAGGGCGTGAAGATGGTTCCTGCGGATCAGGTTTCGCTACGTCTGCGCGGTGTGAAGAGGCCGTTACGTCAGGCCGCCGCACTGTCTACAGCAGAGGAATTAATGCGACTGCTCCAAGCCCTAGGCTGCCGATGAATAGCCATGACAATAGCGCGACCAGGACCATGCGTCCCCCAGAAGCCACCAGTTCTGTCACCTTGACCGCGCTGCCGAGCCCAAATAGGGCCATTCCGATCAAGATATCTTGCGTGTGGGCGGCCATTTCAAGCAAGGGTGGGTTGGTCCAGCCAACGGATCGCATCGTTATCATCAGAAGGAATCCGACGATAAAGAGTGGGAGGATCGCAGGAAATTTCGCGCTGCCTCGTCTCCATGTGTCTTTATGTATAAGGACTGCGCCGGCGACCATGGGAGTAAGAAGAAGGACTCTGGTCAGTTTGATGACTACAGCGGCTCCAAGGGCGGCGGTTCCGGCGGTTTGGGCAGTCGCGACGACCTGACCGACATCGTGGACGGAGAGGCCCACCCATTGCCCGAAGGCGACCGAAGAAAGCGATAACGGTTGCATGAGTAGAGGGAGGAGCCCGATTGCTGCTGTGCCGCATAGGGTGACCATGGCGATGGGAAGAACGGTCTCCTCGGTCTTCGAACGGCGAGCGGCTGCCATGGCACCAATTGCGGATGCACCACAGATAGAAAAGCCAGAGGCAAGCAGCAGGGGGATATCGCCTGGGAGTCGGAAAGCTCTTGCAATAAGGAGTATTCCTGTAAAGGACAGGCAGACGACAGCCGCAACAAGTGCAAAGGTCGACCAGCCCAAAGCAAGTATGTCGACAATACTTAGCTTGAGCCCCAGCAAAACGATTCCTGCCCGCATGAAGCGCTTACTAGCCAGCACTAGCCCTGGTCGCAGGCGCCCTGAGATCTGATTTGAGATACCCGGAACGTTTGCGGAGATGATTCCGAGAATGACTGTCCAAGTGAGGACGGGAATGGCCGGCAGAACCTTGCTGAGCAGACTGGCCAAAAGTACAGCCAATGCGCTAACAAGTACGCCCGGACTCCGAGATATTAACCACATTCGTAGTCGGAGCATGACTCGTTCGGGGGGGTGGCTTTCGCTTAGGTCCACCTCGCGGGTGTCTGTCACTGGATTGTTCCTTGGGGAGGTCGTGTTTGGGACTTCTGACCAGAGCTCAGTTCAGAGTTGGTTCTGAACTGAGCTCTGATTCAGTCCAAGCGGTAGGTCTTGCGGGCAACTCCAGAGAAGATTTCTTCGATTTCTGAAGTGGAGAGAAAATCAAGCCCTGAGAGGTATGAGCTGACCAAGTCATCGAACGTGATTTTCAACTTGTCAACGGGGAAATTGGAGCCGAACAAGCATCTGTCGGGACCAAAAATGGAAACGACGTAGTTGAGCGTCGAGCTCAGAATCTCGTCATCCCAATCGGCCATAAGCATTCCCATGCCACTCAATTTCATGGAGATGTTCGGTTGCCGGGCAAGTTCAGGGAGCCCTGCACGCCAGAGTTCCATTGATTCTACATCGTTGAAAATTGGCATTCCGCAATGATCAACGATGAGGGTAAGAGTGGGGCAACTACGAGCTAGTTGGACTATTTGCGGGATCTGGTGAGGATATATCTGGACATCAAACGTGAGGTTGTGGCTGCCGAGAAATTCAATGTTCTTCCACCACCGAGGCTCGCTTAGGTAATCACGTGGAGCACGATTGAGGGCTGGGTCGGGGTGACGGTTGAGCACTTGCCTAAAGCCTCGCAATGAGGGATAACTCAGGTGTGCCAGCATCTTTGTTGGTGCATCGTCGGCGCTTAGATCCACGTAGGCAACAACGGCGCTCGGAACCGGATGGTCGGCGGCGAGGGCTTGTATCCAGGCCGTCTCGTTCAGGGCCTCGTGTGGGTGGCACCCCGCTTGGACATGAACAGAGGCGGCTATGTTGGCGTTTTTTGCATCGGCCAGGTAGTCATCCAGCAGGTAGTCATGCCGGAGTGCTGACCAGTCACCCCAACCGCGGTCCTCATACGGTGGCTCTTGAAGCCAGGGGTAGCGGATTTGTCTGAAGTCCCAAAGATGGTGATGTGAGTCGATCAGCATCATGAGGTGCTGCTTCGGTAGTTACTTGACACGGTTCATCGACCTGACCCACAGGGCCACTACACCACTCAGTAGGAGTGCTATCAGGGCCGAAATAAGCAGGACCGCAAATGCTTTGTCCATTTGGATATTGGATGTTGCTAGGACGAGCACTTGCCCGAGGCCTTCGTATGAAGCGACCATTTCCGTGACGATGACGCCTAGAACTGCGTAGACCGCACTGAGTTGGAGCCCTGCTGCAATAATTGGCAGAGAGGCCGGGACGTCGACTTTCGTGAATCTCTGCCAACGGTTCATAGCCAGTGAATCCGAGAGGTTCCGGATGTCAGCAGGCACTGCAGCGAACCCGGAGATGGTGTTGAGCATCATGATGAACATGACGATGCTGGCGGCCGTAATGACTTTTGCGGTACCGCCTAGCCCAAACCAAACCAAGAATACGGGCGCTAGGGCAGGCCGTGGGAGGGCATTTAGCAGCGTTAGATACGGTCGGAGCGCACGTTCAAGTGTTGGGAAGCTGGAGAACACGACACCGAGCGTCACGCCCACTACCGACCCGACGATGAGCCCCCAGGTCGCTGCCGAAAGAGTAGCCCAAATGTGGCCGTAGATTTCTCCTGTTTGGAGGTAATTAATCAAGGCAACGATGATTTTGGATGGTTTGCTAACAATCTGTTCCGAGGCAAATCCACCATCCACAAGAATTTCCCAGAAAAGGAGGACAGCAGGCAGTGCGACGAGCCTGATTGTCCAGGCCATTATGACTCTATTCCTGGCGTCCCTTCTGATATCTCGAATGGTTTCCCGTGCCACGGCGTCTGCATTCGACGGTGTCGCTGCAGGCCCTTCGCTCTTTTCAAGTATTTCCATGAGATTTCACCACGAAAATAGGCTGCGCCTACTTTTGTATGCGGCGTTCCTCCTCATTCAGCAGGTCGGTCAGGTGATGGTGATACTCCATGAAGGCCGGAGCCTCAAAGTCCTTCTGCAGCTGCCTCGGCCTGGGGAGTTCGATCTTGACATCTTCAAGGACCCGGCCGGGTCGTCCACTGACGACTACAACCCGGTCCCCTAGCCGGATCGCCTCTGTCATGTCGTGGGTGATAAAGACAATGGTGGCGCGTTGGTCTTCCCAAAGCCGCGTGAACTGTGCCTGCTGCTTGGCACGCGTCTGTGCATCCAAGGCTGCGAAAGGCTCATCCATGAGGATCAACCGAGGAGTCTGCGCTAGCGTGCGGGCGATAGCTACCCTCTGGCGCATGCCTTGGGAGAGCTTCTGGATCGAAGAATCCTCGTAGCCAGCCAGGCCTACATTGTCCACCCACTGTCGTGCGCGTTCTCGTCGTTCCTTCTTCGGAACTCCACGTATCTCCATACCGAGCTCGACATTTCCCAGGACGGTGCGCCAGGGCATGAGAGCGTCGCGGGCGAACATGTAGGCAACGTCGTCCCGGGGACTTGAGACGGGGGTGCCATCGATAAGCACCTTGCCCACCCCGGGCTGGAGAAGCCCGGCGAGCATGCTGAGGATCGTAGTCTTCCCGGACCCTGATGGCCCAACGATACTGACGAACTCCCCAGGCTGAATGGAAAGGTTGTAGTCCCAAACAGCGATGACGGGCTTGCGCCCATGGGCAAAGACGTGGCCAACGGATTCGATACTGACAAGCGCACCGGATTCAGTTCGCTGTTGTCCGCTGCTCCCGCTCCCGGAACTTCGGAGGGCCGTGCCCCCTGTAGGATCTGCTATACGCATGAGGGTCTCCTTACCGAGCTTTCGAGTAAACAACGTCGTCAAACTGAATCTTTGACGGGTCGCCCAACTTCTGATCTTCAAAAAGCTGCTGCGACTCGGCGTAGGCCGATTTATCGCATTTGAGGTCGCCGCTGTCCTTTAGAAAATTTTTGATTTCAAAGGCCACGGACTGCTTAGCCACCTCGAGCTGCTCGCCCGCGAACATCTGCTTGGACATAATCTCGGCCGCCTCATCGGGGTGATCAACGATCCAGGCATTGGCCTCTTTGAGGGCCTTCCGGAAGTTATCCACCTGAGTGGGGCTGTCCTTGGCCCATTGTGAGGAGACGGCCCAGGTGCCAGCACCCGAACGGGAAACCTGAGATGGAGAATCGTCCGCGCCCAAATCGAGGTAGATGCCAGCGCCGGGAACCTTGTCAGCAATCTGGAAGGCACCCGACGCGGAACCGATCGAATAGCCCTCGATCCGGTTTGCTTCCAGTTGACCAATGGCCGCGGACGCGTTTCCTACCGCCAAATGCGTGACTGCAGTGGGCGCCAAGCCGCTGGTCGTCAGAACTGCAGAGAGTGCTATATCGGTTCCTGCTCCCAAGGCCGTCACCCCGATGGTCTTCCCGGCAAGTGCTTTGGCCTTTTGATCAAAGCTTCCGTCCGTCTTAAGCAGGTCCTTATTGCCCACCAGAACAAAGATGGACTTGGGGGGCAGGCAGGCAGCCATCTTGACGTTCGTGCCGTTTGCCACTCCCTGCTGGAAGTTCAGGACTGTGGAGAAGTACGCCTGCATCTTGTTCGTGGTCATGAGCTGAAAGGCAGTCGTTCCGGCGGTCGCCGGCCCCACAAGTTGAACGTTCAGTCCGTTGTCCTTAAATATCCCCTTTTCTTGGGCAACGTATGCCGGCAGGTTGCCGGTGATTGGGAAGACTCCGATTTGCACCTGCTGTGATGAGTCGGCTCCTGTTGCTCCACCAGTGGCTCCGCTTGAACACGAAACCAAGCTGCCTGCAATCAGGAGCGTTGAAACTGCTGCAATGGCGCTCTTAGAAACTGTCTTGGTCGTCATCAGGTCCTCGCCTACATCCTAGATTCGTACTTGAACTGACTTCTGGAAACGGAACCAAAGGGAGCCGCACCAGTCTGTGGGTTGGACGAGGGCACTGCATGAACAGAAGCCCGATAGCTTTCATAGGTCTGGGTTTCCGACCCGCGGTTGCTCTTATGCGCTTCGGTTGTCAGCGTCTCTGTTGACGTTGGCCGCGAATAGTGGCCTGGTGATTTCTTCATTGGATCGATCCTCATTGATCAAGAAATGCTGTTAAAGGGTGCGTCAGGGCGTGAGCGCCCTGGGGTTGCGCTCACGCCCTGACAACTCTTGCAGGGGCCCGGCGTTGCGTCTGTGGGGGGAGATCGGGCTCGACCAGCCTCCGAGGGGTATCGCTAAGTGGCGATGCTGATCATTCGAACATTCATCATTTCTCGAATCGCATACTTAGGTCCTTCTTTGCCCCAGCCAGACTGTTTCACGCCACCGGAGGGCTCCTGGTCTACGCGCGAACGTGATGCGGCATTGATATTTACCGCTCCAAACTCCAGTTCCTTCGCTGCCGACATGGCGACATCAAGGGAATTGGTGAAGATTCCTGCTTTCAGGCCCCAAGCTGAGGCGTTAGCCGCAGCGAAGGTCTTTTCGATGTCGGAGTAGGGAAGCACTACAACGACAGGGCCAAAGATTTCCTGGCTAACGACCTTGCTGTCCACAGCAGCGCCTACAAGGACCGTTGGCTCTACGTAGGTGTAATCACGCTTTCCGCCGCAGGCTAGCTCCGCCCCTTCCTGGATCGCCTCGGTAATCCAGCTGTGGACCCTGATTGCAGTTTCTTCGTTAAGAAGTGGACCTGTGCCGCCCTGAATGCCGGGGCCTGCGCGGAAGTTTCGTGCCCGGGCGTTCTGGACGAGTCGTGCCGTGAATTCCGAGACAATGTACTCATGCACGTAGATCCGCTGTGTTGAAATACAACTCTGGCCGCTCAGTCCAAAGCCGGCCTCGCTGCACTGCTTCACCGCGGCTTCCAGATCGGCGTCATGATGGACGATCGTGGGTGCGTTCCCGCCGAGTTCCAGCAAGGTCTTTTTAAGGCCAATCTCACTGAGGATCCGTTTGGCAACTGTGTCACTTCCCGTGAAGTTCACGAATGACACGTCAGGGTGGGTGGTCAGCCGATGACCGATGTCCGGGCCGCCATGAACCACTTGAAAGATCCCTGCTGGGAGCCCGGCGTCTGTGCAGATTTGAGCCAGGATCGCGGCGACGCCGGCGCCATGGTGGTGTGGCTTCAGAATCATGGCGTTACCGCCCGCTACCGCGGGTCCCAGCTTGTGACAGATGGTGTTCAGGGGTGCGTTGAATGGCGTAATCGCTGCAACCACACCGACGGGGGACAATAGCGTAAACCCAAGTTTCCCAGCACCTGCTTCCACCGCATCCATAGGGACAAGCTCCCCGGTGATCCTGGTTGCTTCCTCGGCTGAGATACGAAGCGTCGAAATGGACCGGATTACCTCTCCGCGTGCTTCAGCCGGTACCCGGCCAGTTTCGGCGGTCATCTGATTCACGAGGTCGTCACGGCGTTCCTCGACCCCATCGGCGATGCGCTGCAGCACACGTGCCCGCTCGTACGCCGGTGCACGCCACCATTGCCTGCTACTGGATTTGGCGACTGCAACGGCAACATCGACATCCTCAGCGGAGGATACCTGAACAGTTGCTACAACAGAGCCGTCAAAGGGACTGATGATGGGCAGCTGATTATCAGAAACACGCCACTCGTCGTTTACATAACCCTTGACGTTAGTCAAGGGGGCAATCGTTGTGATGGTCATGGCTGCTTCCTAGCCCTTGTCCAGGCGGTACTTGTTGATGACGTCTTCGTTGAGTTCGATTCCCAAACCCGGGCCTTGGGGAAGTGCAATACTGTTGCCTTCCCGGACGAGCCGTCCTGACTGAATGAGCTCCTGCCGGAGCGGGTTGTTTTCGTTCTTTGACCAGTCGGCCTGCATGTCCTCATAGATCAGGAAGTTCGGCAACGCAGCGGAGAGATGTACTTCCGCCGTGTGGCAAACGCCAGTGGTGCTTCCGGTGTGAGGGGCGTAGGGCACATGGTGGACCTGCGACAGTGCCGCTGTCCGCATGCAATCGGTAAACCCGCCTGCACGACTGATGTTCGGCTGGACGATGTCGAGTGCGCGCTTGGCGAAGAGTTCCCGGAAGCCAAAGCTGGTGAATTCCGTTTCGCCGCCGGCGATCGGCATGTCCAGGTTCCGGGCCATGTCTGCATAGCCTTCATGATTATCCGGCGCGATGGGCTCCTCAAACCATGCGTAATTGAGATCCTGAAGCGCTCGCCCCACCTTCATGGCAGCCGGACTGGTGTAACCGCAGTTCGCATCCGCGGAAAGGAACACGTCAGGGCCAACGGCTTCACGCACTGCTGTCGCGAGCTCAATATCGGCTTCAGGACGATGGCCGCCGCCTCCGATCTTGAGCTTCATGGCGTCGTAACCGGCTTCCACAAATTCCTTGGCTTCGAGCACGGTGGTTTCGATGCCGCGGAAACGCAATGAGGATGCATACATCCAGATTTTGTCGCGCTGAGGCCCGCCCAGGAGCTCGTAGATAGGACGGTTCAGGGCTTTGCCCTTCAGGTCCCAGAGCGCAATGTCGATACCGGAGAGCGCTTCCATGAAGAAGCCCTTGAAGTGACCTCGATTCATCATGACGGAGAACATGAGTTCCCACGACGTCCCGGTGTGGGTCGGGTCCATTCCGATCAGGATCTCGCCAAGTTCGTCGACGATTTTTGCGGTGGCCTCTGGTGCGAAACGCACCATACACTCTCCTACACCCACGAGTCCTTCATCCGTATGGATACGGACCAGGCACGCGCGGTATCCCTTGAAGACCGTCTTGCTGAGCTTGTCTGCATTGGGAATCGCAATGGGGGTCGCCGTTCCCGCGGGCAGCTCTACAAGCAAGGGAATGGATTCGACTCGAGTGATTTTCATGGATTTTTCCTTCTGATATTGGTGGGGGTCAACAGAGCGGTCTCAGCGGAGCGCTGGTGCTCAGAGAATCTGCTGAAGCAACGCACGTGCTTCTTGCAAATCTGTAGTGCGGGGGTTCGGTCCGGCGTTCTCCACGACCCAGCGCGCGAGATCGTCCATTTCGGCTTCGTTGGCCGAAAGTCCCAGTGTCAGAGGGATGCCGATGTTCTGGCGTATCTCATCCACTCGGGCAGCGGCTAGAGCAGCATTTGACTCAGCGGTGGCGCTTTCGTCGTATACGCCAAGGGCGCGGGCGATAGTCGCGTAGTGGCTGGCAGATTCAGCGGCGTTGAATTGCATGACCGGCGCGAGAGCGACGCCGCAGCCCACACCGTGAGCGACACCAAACCGTCCGCCCACCGCCCGCGATAGCGCGTGGGCGGCGCCTGTGCCCGTGTGGCTGATGGCGATTCCGGCCAAGAAGCTTGCGTAGAGCATGCTTCCAGCTGCAGTTTTGTCTGCTCTGTCTGCCACAAAGTTCTCAAGTGAGTTGGCAATCCGGCTGATGGACTCGTATGCGATGAATCTACTCATTTCAGAAGCCCTGATGCTGGTATAACTTTCAATCGCATGTGTAAGTGCATCAATTCCTGCGGCTGCGGCTGCTTTGGCCGGCAATCCCGCGAGAAGGTCCGGGTCGAGAACGGCGTGGTACGCGTACGCGTTGGCGTCTCTGATTGCTAATTTGTCGTGGCTGTCGGACTGAGTGATGGAGGCATTAGCTGTTGCTTCGCTTCCGGTCCCGGCGGTAGTCGGAACAAGAATAAACGGCCGTGCGCGGCGGGGAACGTTGCCGTTGCCAGCGTAGTCACGGATCCGTCCGCCATTAGCGGCGAGGATGGCAATTCCCTTCGCAGTGTCCTGCGCGCTTCCTCCACCGATACCGATGATGACATCGCTGGGGTTCTCAGCCAGTTTTTCTGCCGCAGCCTCCACGTCCGTGTCGATGGGGTTGGACTGAAGATCCGTCCACTCAGTTACTTTGACGTTCAGGTCCCGGAGATTGGCGAGAACCCCTTCGACTGCGCCTGAGTTGTAGACTCCAGGGTCGATGACAATGAAGGCGGAATGATAGCCCTGGACTCGACAAAGCTGACCCAGTTCAAGCGATTTGCCGCTGCCGAACTGGACCTGCGTGGGGAGGAAGAAGTCGAAGGGCGCGATATGCGTGGACTTAGTCATAGCTGTTGTCTCCAATGACAGTTCGTTAGGTCAGACGGCCGAGTGGGTGGCCGTTTTCAGGCGGGAAAGGTTTAAGCGGGTGGTATGCCCGTTATAGAAGGCCCTGGTTAGCTCAATTGGCGTCCCGTCCCCAGCTCCAATCAGCGTCTCCACCAGCAGAAGGGGAGAACCGTCAGCAACATTAAGGAGGTTTGACCGGAATGGATCGGCCAGCACGACTTCAAACGTCTCCTGAATAACAGAGGTTTTGCCCACACGTGCCGCTAGGGTCTTCCGGAGAGTTTCTACGGTGGACTGCGTGTCAAGCCCGGGAAAGGACCCGGCCGGCAGATAACTGACGCGATATGACTGAGGCATCTCTTTTGTGGACTCAATCCACCGGACCCTGTATACATCCGCCGCCAGAACCAACCCCAAGGCAGTCGAAGTATGAGTGTCGGCCTCGATTAGATCGTGGCTAATGAGACTTGAGCCGTCAGGGAAAGTTGAACCGTCCCGACTCTCCGGGATGAGCCCAAAGGTATGGGAAACCGTTGATTTCGCTTCAGCCACAAAACTCCCACGTCCCTGATGGCGCACGATCAAACCCTCACTGGCAAGGGCCGTCAACGCGAGGCGAACGGTCGTTCGGCTGACTCCGTATTCACGAATGAGATCCTGCTCGCTGGGAATCGCGTCCCCGGGCTGCATAGTGGTCGCAATTGCATCCCTTATAGCCCGCTTGAGTCGCACATAGAGAGGGGATGTCTGGTCCGTGGCTGGAAGCTGGTGCATGAATAGATAGTAACGTTATAACAAGTTATACACAACGGTTTTTTGAAACCTTTCCTCTTTGTCCGGCTTCACTCAGGCGGTCCCAAGTTCTTTGGTCTCGATGAAGGTGGCTGTTGCAGCCTTGCACCCAGGAGCTACCGCAGAGGTACAGGCCGGAGTGCTTGAGCGGCCGCATGCGATGAGGCTTCCCCTGCAGCCTTCGTAGGGCAGGGGGGCGGACGGGGGGTCCCAGGCGTTTTTAAGTAGGAGGCGCCAAGTCTTGTTTCCGCCGGATCAAGGGACGATAGTTCTGAGCATGCGGCTCAGCTGCGTGGCGGCCGTTGTTGCGCGTAGACCTTCGGGTCCCAGTGCTCCATGCAAGGAGGAACCCGAAATGACGGGTTGGAACGCTGACAATGCCGCCGGCCCTGCGGGCACGGGTGCTGTCACAGTCCTCGATGGCTCCTCTTTTTGTTTGAGTGCATCCAGCGGCGACATGCTGCCCGGCAGCCCCCATGGCGCGTTCTTCCACGACACCCGGTACATAGCCGAATGGAACATCAGCGTGGATGAGGCGCCGCTCGAAGCGCTGGCCGCGACGGCCGTAGAACCCTACCGGGCTCTGTTTATAGGAAGGGCATCCGGCTATCCCGGCGGCACCGACACCCCGTTGCTGATAGAACGCGAAAGGACACTCGGTGCCGTCCTTACGGAAACCGTCAGCGTTGAGAATCACTCGGCAGTGCCGACCACCCTTAGGCTCGGCCTGACGGTATCAACAGATTTTGCCGATCTCTTCGAGGTCAAAGATGGCAGGACTTCCAGCCCAAGTGAACAAAGAGTCCGGATGGATGGAGATAACCTCATCCTCGAAGCTGAAGAGGCGGGCCGACTTGAAGGGCTTGCCGTATATGCGCCCGGCGCTGCCCTGAGGGGCCATGAGCTCGTCTTTACTCCCGTTATTCCGGGTCATGGCGTGTGGACCCAGACGTTCACGGCCACGCCCTACCTCAATCGGCAGCCCGTTCTTTCGACTGCGACCTATGGTTCTGCTGGAGATCCCGTCGATTCCCGGCAGCGCCTCTTCTCCTGGCGAATGTCCATGCCCATTCCCAATCTGGGCGATGCGTCCGTACAGAATACGATCTTGCACAGTCAAGAGGATCTGGGTTCACTCCGGATCTTTGATCCGGACCACCCCGATCGGGTTGTGGCCGCGGCCGGCGCCCCATGGTTCATGGCCCTGTTCGGGCGTGACAGCCTGCTCTCATCCCTCATGTCCCTCCTACTTGACCCTTCCCTGGCACTGGGTACCCTTCAGACGCTGGCGGATCACCAGGGCAGGGAAGTGAATCCCCTGACGGAAGAAGAGCCCGGCCGGATCCTCCATGAAGTGCGCCTGGGTACCAGCACCGAGTCCGTCCTGGGCGGCCGCAGTATCTACTACGGAACCGCCGATGCCACCCCGCTGTTCGTGTCTATCCTCGGTGAGCTGGGGCGCTGGGGGCTGGAATCGGGCGCTGTCCACGCTCTGTTGCCGGCTGCAGATCGCGCGCTGGCCTGGATTGAGAACTACGGCGACCGTGACGGCGACGGATTCGTTGAATACCAGCGGCAGACCGAACACGGGCTGATAAACCAAGGCTGGAAAGATTCGTGGGACGGAATAAATTTCGCTGATGGTTCCCTCGCCCAAGGGCCGATAGCGCTGTGTGAGGTTCAGGCGTACACGTATGGGGCGTATGTAGGGCGGGCTCTGATGGCGCTGCACGACGGTGACGCCGAAGCCGCGGATCGCTGGACGGCTAAGGCTGTCCAGTTGAAGGAAGCGTTTAATGAACGCTTTTGGCTGCCGGACCGGGGTTATTTTGCCATTGCCTTGGACGGCGACAAGAAACCCGTTGATGCTCTCGCATCCAATATGGGGCACTGCCTTTGGATGGGCATCGTGGACACGGACAAAGCAACGCAGGTAGCGGAGCACCTGATGTCCCCGGAAATGTTCACGGGCTGGGGTATCCGCACTCTGGCCAGCACCATGGGTGCATACAACCCTCTTAGTTACCACAACGGTTCCGTCTGGCCGCACGACAGCACGCTGGCGGCGCACGGGTTGATGAGGTACGGATTCATAGAGGAGGCCCAAAGAATCGCCTACGGACTCTTCGAAGCGGCCGAACACTTCGGCGGCCGGTTACCGGAGCTGTTCTGCGGAATGGACAGGACGAGATTTCCAAGTCCCGTCCCGTACCCCGCGGCATGCGCACCCCAAGCGTGGGCTGCAGCGGCGCCAATCCACCTGATCCGTATGCTGATGCGGTTCGATCCCGCCCTCCCGTGGGATGAGCTATGGGTCGCACCTGAACTTCCAAAGGGCTTTGGGCAGTTCCGGGTTGACAACGTGCCCTTTGCCGGGAGTAGGCTCACCATCGACATCACCAAGGATCTGACTACGGTGGAGGGCCTGCCACAACACATAAAACTGCGGCGCGAAGTGCGCCCCGCACTTCAGGAACTCTTGAACCTAACCCGTACGAAATAGCCAGATCGAGACCACGCACCTGCCAGGCCGCACCCTCTTTCATTGCCCGGCCCTTCAGGTCACTCAGTTAGCTTGCGTCCACGCGCTCACTTTGCAGGTCGTCGTAATGAGCTAACGCGTGCTGACGGCTACTTCGGATATGTGCCAGGGCCGCTGCTGCCGCCTGATCTGGGTCCTGCTTCTTCAAGGCTGCGAGCAGTTCGGCATGTTCGGCCAGTTGCCGGTCATGGTCGTAGCTCTGGCCTATCATGAGCCGGAGCCTTCCTCCCAGGGGTTCGAGGATCCCTGAGAGGAAGGGATTGCCAGTCATGACGAAGACGCTGTCGTGGAAGTCGGAATTCAACCGACTGACTTTTGCATGATCGGCGCTTCCCAGCTGTTCAGCTTCCGAAAGGATGCTTTCCAAGTGCTTAATGTTTTCAGCGGTGGCATGTACTGCTGCGAGCCTGAAGGCCATTACTTCCAAAGCCTCGCGGATGTCGTATAGGTGCTCGAGGTCTTCACGGCTCAGCGTTGTAACGACTGCTCCTTTGCGTGGCAAGGTTTTGACGAGACCTTCGGTCTGCAGCATCCGGAGTGCCTCACGAACAGGAATCCGGGACACGCCAAGTTCGTCGGCAAGAACCTGTTCGATGAGTCGGGTTCCTGGCGCCAGCACGCCATCGCCGATACGGGCACGGAGAACATCGCGTACTTGGTCCCTAAGTGGGTAATCTTGCTGGCCAAGTACGTGTGGGGGCCGTGTCGGCCTTTCCGCCATTGCATCTCCTCAGAGCCCGGTACTGACAAAAATGTCCTGCCCTCCCTCGGTATCTGAGAAGCGAACGTGAGGCAGTTCCCCTACGGACTTGGGCGGAGTCCAGAGACGTGCCGCTTCAACCGCTTCGGCGATCCGCAGGGTCATCGCGTCATGCCCCAATCTACCGGCAATTTGAAACCCTACGGGAAGACCACGCCCGTCTAGTCCGCAGGGGACACTGACTGCCGGTTGCCCGGTCAAATTGAACGGGGCCGTAAAGCGGCAGTATTTCGGCAGCATGATTTCAGGATTCATGTCATTCACCAAGACCGGCGGCAAGCCGATGGTCGGTGTGCATAGGGCGTCCAGATGGTAGGCGTTCATCGCGTTTTGCACGGCGAGCCGCAGTTCGCCCCGTGTCTTCTGGGCATCCCGGAGCCTATCTTTTTCTATGCCTGCAGCGGTTTTTAACAGCTGCCTGTTTGCCGGGTGGTAGAGATCTCCGGACGTTTGCATGAGGACGGCATGCTTTGTGCTTGCTTCGAATGAAGCGATAGTGCCGTGGATTTCTACGGCGTTGTTCAGCTCTGGGAGGTCGAACCAGACGATGTCAGCGCCGCCGAGTGACAGCGCGTCCAGGCATTGGCGTACGTTGCTTTCAATGTCAGGATCCAGTCCCTGGAAGAAATAGGATGCACAGCCCAGGCGAAGCCCTGAAACGCCGTTCGGGAGCTTGGACCCTGACTCATCGAACAGTGACAGTAGCAGCTTGGCGTCAGCCACGCTCTTAGTGAGCCACCCTATGTGGTCCACCGAAGTTGCACCCGGAAGGACCCCGTCGGTACTGACTTTGCCGAAGGTGGGTTTTAGACCTACCAGGCCGTTGATAGCCGCCGGCTTTCGAATGGAACCTCCCCCGTCGGTACCGAGGGCGGCAAGTGATGATCCCACTGCGACGGACACGCCTCCACCGACTGTAGAACCTCCGGCATACCGGCTGGAATCCCATGGATTTCTTGTCGGTGGTTCATCATTTCCGAAGCCAAATTCGTGCGTCTGGTGCTTGCCTACGATGATCGCTCCGGCGTCCCGGAGTGTCTTTACGACGGGCGCGTCTTGCAGAGGACGGTTGCCCTTCAGGACGGCTGATCCCGCTTCAGTTGGCATATCCCTGGTTTCGATTAAGTCCTTGACCCCGATAGGGATCCCGTGAAGCGGTCCCTTGGGGCCGTGTTGGGCCATCTCGAGGTCAGCTTCTCTGGCCGCGGATCTGGCTGCGTCGTAGTCAAGGTGCGAGTAGGCATGGAGGGCAGGTTCAGTGTTTGCGGCACGCTGGAGTACTGCCTCCATCAGCTCAACTGCTGTTGTGCGTCCTTCCCTGATCATTGTGGCCGCGTCGGTGACGGTGGTTTGGCCCAAATCTGCGGGGTGGCTCATTTGTCGTTTTCCTTTATCAGCAGCGGCAGCCGGTGGGGCCGTCGGCAGGTGTCCAGCCTGCAACTGTGCGCCACAGGTTTTCAGCCCTCTCTTGCGCAGTAGCAACGACTTCTGCCGTGTCGAGGGTGAGGACCTCACGTTCCCGGACGACGAATTCGCCGTTGATCATGACGCTTGAGACGTCCGAAGACTGGCCCGCGTAGATGAGGTTGGCCACGGGGTCCAGGACAGGGGCAAGGTGTGGCCGTTCCAGGTCGATGAAGACAAGGTCGGCGATCTTTCCCTGCTCTATGGAGCCCAGCTCTGCGGCTCGGCCTATCGCTCGGGCTCCTCTGATTGTTGCCATTTCCAGGACGTCCATGGCTTTGATGTTGGCCGGTCCTCCATCTGAAATTCGATTGACGCACAGCGCGAAACGCATTGCTTCGATCATGTCGTGGATCATGTGGTCTGTTCCAAGACCGACGTTCGCGCCAAGCCGGAGAAGTTTCGCACCTGGGGCGATCCAGCCACTTTTGGCGTTGACGACAGGAAGCTGGCACACCTGTGTCCCGGATTGGGCGAGAAGTTCCGCGTCGCCTTCCTCCAGGAAGGCGCAGTGTCCGGCGATAAGCCGGGAGCTGAGCATCCCGATGTCGGAAAGGTGCTGAACGGAGCTTCGTCCCGTCAATTTGCGTACCTGCGCCACTTCACCGGCGGTCTGAGCGAGATGGGTAAAAATCCCCACGTTGAAGTCGTCGGCGACTTGCATCACCTGTTCGAGCAGTGCAGGGGATGCCGTGTCAGGGCCGTGCGGGCCCACGTGGCATGTGATCTGCCCGTCGTTGTAGCCGTGCCATTCTTCGATGAGCTGGATGTTTGCTTCCAGCAGCTGCTTGCCCCGGTCGGGGTCGTAGCTGTAATCCCCGTCCCTGACACTGAACAGATCTGCATCGTGGACCCGCTCACTGATCACTGCGCGGATGCCCAGTTCTGCAAGCCCCTTTACATTGGATTGGGAGTGTATGTAGTTCTCCACAATTGTTGTCGACCCGAACATCAGGGCTTGGAGGCCGCCCAGGCGGGACATGACGTAGGTGTCGTCAGGGCCGAGCATTACCCCTTGAGGGATGTCCTTCCGGTAGACGGGGGCGCCACCGAGGTCATCGCCCAATCCTCGGGTTACGGCGAGTGCTGAATGCACGTGAAGGTTAATGAATCCGGGCACGACCATCTGGCCTTTGGCGTCGATTCGTTCAGCCTCCGGATACTGGTGATCGATGTCAGCGCTTTTTCCGACCGCCGCGATTTTTCCGTTCTCAATGACTACTGAACCGCGGGGGATGATGGTTCGCTGGGCATCCACTGTTATTACGGTTGCGCCGCTGATGATCTTTGTCTTCGTCACGAAAGTTCCTTACGAGGTTGTCCCTGCATACCAGGGGTGCGACATTGCGCGTCTATTTATCGGAGTTGTGCTTCGGCTTGTGCCCGGGCAGCCTTCAGAGCGTCGACGTCCGCCGGGGTCCAGGCCCGGGGCCGGTCCTGTTGGTGGACGGAAATCGTCCCTCGCACTCGCCCATCCACAACGACGGGTGCGAGCATTTGCGCGAAAACCTTATGGTGGTCGACGAGCGTCGAAGGGGGCAGTATCTGTGCGGTCCTGCAGTCCTCTTGGATGAGAATTTCCTGCTGGTTTTCGAGGTACTGGTAAGTCGGGTGCTGGCGCGGGTTGATTTCGGGCCCCTGGACCATTGTCTGGATGCCCGGGGCCAGCTTTTCGGCAGCAAGATAGAGCTGGTCGGCATCATCAATGAGCCTGATCGTGGTCCTGCTGGCGCCAGTCAGCTCAAGAAGGGTGCCGGTAATCTCTTCGGTCCAGTCGGATGAGGATGCGGCCGTGCCGGGCGCGTGGTTCGCGAGCCACCACTCAGCAATTTCTTCCCGCTTGGCGAACCATACGTCACCGCGATCCTGGGCATACATCAGGAATTCACGTAGGGCATGTGCCCGGGCTGGTTGTCCGATGATCCTCGGGTGCAGCCCGATGGTCATGAGCTTGGGCTGTGTTGCCCCCTCCATCCAGAGGTAATCGAAGGCCCGCTTGCAGTGGTCAAGGAAGACGTCGGGACCGGTGTAGCTTTGCCCGGGCAGGAAACGTCCGTCGTTCAGCGTGAACGAGTAGGGGATGATCAGGTGTTCCGTGCCTTGAACCGGGACAAAGTAGGGGAGATCGTCTGCGAAGGAATCACTGTCGTAGATAAACCCGCCCTCCTCTACCAGGAGTTCGCGCGTGTTAGGGGATGATGGCTGGCGGCTGTACCAGCCACGTGGCCGGTGCCCGCAGGTCTCACGGATGGAGTCGATGGCCATCTTGAGCCGTTCACGTTCTTCGTCCCGTCCCAGGAGGCTGACGTTCTCCCATCTGTAGCCGTGGCAGCAGACGTCGTTTCCGGATTCGGCGATCCATGCGCCTACTTCTGGATTAAGTTCGAAGGCCTGTGCGCATCCCTGGATGGTGGCAGGCACACCTAATCCATCGAGTAGACGCTGCAGCCGCCAGATGCCGGCGCGGGAGCCATACTCAAAAATCGACTCATTTCCGAAGTCCCGGACGGGCAGGGGCGGATAGTCGAACTCCTGGGGGATCTCGTTCCGTCCGTCGCCGTTGGCGAATGAATACTCGGAGCCTTCTTCGTAGTTGATGACGATGCAAACGGCTACCCTGGCTTTATTCGGCCATACCGTGTTCAGTCCGTGCCGGCCGTATCCAATGAAGTCACGCTGGTGGCCGTCGGAGGGTGTCAAGATCATAGGTTGGTTCCTTTTTCGGTGAATTTTTGGGAGCGCTGTTGGGCACTGCTGGAAAGATGATCAGTGAGTCATTTCGGTATCCCGTTTCGCATCTCACGACAGTCCTGTTCAAGGACTCCGCTGAGAAAATCGATTCGGTGTCCTGATGGTTGGACGAGGCCGAGCAGCCGATCCGGCGTGTAGCCTCCCCAGAGTGACTCCCCGGGATGGGGCGATGCGCCGATGACGACGTTGCTCAGTTGTGTTACCAAGCAGGCGCCCAGACACATGGGGCAGGGCTGGTAGGTCGTGTATAGGGTTGCGCCGTCAAGGGTGCGGCCGGGGTGGCGTCGTTGAAAGTCCTGAAGGGCCACCACTTCAGCGTGAGCCGTGGAATCACCTGAGGACTTTGCCTGATTGCCGCCTCGGCCAACGATCAGCCCGTCCGCCACTATTACGGCGCCGACGCCAAGATCACCCCGCCGCCTGGCCTTCCTCGCTTCACCAAGTGCTTCTCCCATTAGGAGGGCGTTGTTGGTGCTTGTCATTGTTGTTTCCTTTGCTTGCTTGTTGGTGGCGGGGTGATCCGGATGGCACTGTGCGGATTGGCGCTAGCTGACGTCGCTGAGTTCGACCCGCGACGTTTCCCGTGCGACTGAAGCAGAAATGATGAGGATGACGAGCATGGCGACTAGGTAGATCGCGATCGGTATCCAGGTGTTGTACTGGGCCAGGAGGTAAGTGGAGATCAGCGGTGCCAGGGCGCCGCCGAGTACACCGGCTGTTTGGAAGCCGATGCCGGCACCTGTGTACCTGATTTTCGTTGGGAACAGCTCTGGAACGTAGGAAGCGAGGGGTCCCCACATCGCGGCGATAAAGACGTTACCGACGACGGTTGCCAACGCTGCAGAAACTGGAGACTGGGTGTGGAGTAGGGGGAAGAACGCGAACACCCATAGGGCAGTGCCAGCAGCGCCGATGATCAAGATCGGCCGTCGGCCGAGGCGATCTGCCAGGTAGCCCCAGACCGGGATGCTGACGGCCTGGGCGGCAGCCCCGAACAGAACCGCGTTGAGTAGCTGTTGCCGTTCCATGTGGAGCTGAACCGTTCCATAGACGAGCACCAGAACGTTGAAAACATAGAACGCCACGTCACTGCCGATGCGGGATCCCACTGCGATGGCGACTTGGCGCCAATGCTTGATCATGACCTCTGCCAAGGGCGTGCGGGCCTGCTGAGGGGAGGATTGTGCTTCTTCGAACAACGGCGACTCATGAACCTGGGAACGTATCCACAGCCCGACAGCGACGAGGATGCTGCTAAGCAGGAACGGGATGCGCCAGCCCCATTCAAAGAACGCATCGTTCGACAATAGGAACGTACAAACCGCAAAGACGCCGTTGGCCAGCAGCAAGCCGGCAGGACTGGCGATCTGCACCAAGGCCCCGAGGAAACCCCGGCGTCCACCGGAGCTGTGCTCCCCCACCATGAGTGCGGCACCGCCCCATTCGCCGCCCAGTCCAATTCCTTGAATGACCCGCAGGATCACCAGAAGAGCCGGCGCCAAAGCGCCAATAGTTGAATAGGTGGGGATGACACCGATGAGAGTAGTCGCTACACCCATGAGGAGCAGCGTGGAGATGAGTACAGACTTCCTTCCGTACTTGTCACCGAAGTGACCGAAAATGGCCGCTCCCAATGGGCGCGTGACAAAGGCAACGGAATAGGTGGCCAACGACAACAGCGTGGCGGTCAGAGGATCGCTGACAGGAAAGAACAGCTTCGGGAAGACCAGGGCGGCGGCTGAGCCGTAAATGAAATGGTCGTACCACTCCAACGTAGTCCCCGCGACGCTTGCCCCTACCACTCTGGCTAGGGAGCTTTGGGGCTTTTTCGGGGGGTCGGTGACGGAAAGCGGAATAGAACTGGGTTCGGCATTCATGAGAACTCCATATCGATGCCCGTGCCTAAAGTGGACTGGGCGATGCGTCTGAGGGCTGGCAAAGCATTTTCGAGACGACATGGGCAGGAGCCAGAGCTCCGCATGTCTAGGATCAGCTGAAGTTGAAGTGCGCGCAAGGAACAGATAGGACAGCCTGGCATTCCGGTGATGAAGCGACTGTGGCCGCGGACAGGAATTCATTCAGTTTGTATCCAGGATGCTATGTGAGACTGCTCACGCCCGTCAATAGGATTGTATCCCGTATACATTCAGCGAATTGTGACTGATCAGCTCCGCCCTGCGGCTATTGACAATCTCGCGCTACTGCCCGTTAGCTGGGATCCTGTATCCCAAACGAGTGAGAATCAGGCATCCTGAATGGAGCATCATGCTGACCGCCGAAGAGACCCAGGACAAGGACCGCCCCCTCCGCGAGACCGTCCGGGACACCCTCCGCACCAGGATTTTTGAAGGACACTATGCTCCCGGCACGCGGCTGGTGGAGCGCGACCTGGCAGCCGAATTCTCCGTTTCCCGGCTGCCGGTGCGCGAGGCCCTGCGCATGCTCCGCCAGGAAGGCCTCATCAGCGACCGCGGCGCCCGCGGGGCTGAAGTAAGCAGCCTCAGCCCAAAGGACGTGGAGGACCTCTTCGACGTCCGGCAGTCCCTCGAGGTGTTGGCCTGCCGGCTCGCCGCCAGGCGGGCCACGCTGGAGGATCTTGACTACCTGAAGGGGTTGCTGGACAACGCTGAGGCCTTCCTGGCCAAGGGGGCAGTGATGGAGGCGCACCGCTCCAACAGCGAGTTCCACGACGCCATTACGGTCATCGCGGATAACAACTTCCTCAAATCGGCCCTGGAACCCCTGCAGGGCCGGATGCACTGGCTGTTCCGGCATGTCAGCGATCTGCCCGAGCTGATCCGCGAACACCGGGAGCTCTACGCCGCCATTGCCAGCGACCAACAGACAGCCGCAAACCAGGCTTTGGCCCACATCAGCAAGTATCGCAATCAGTTTTTCACCACGATCCGTCCCTACACATCCACAGCCAACCGGAAGAGAAAATGAACCTCCTGGTCATCAACCCCAACATCAGCGCCGATGTCACAGCGCTGATTGAATCCGAGGCGCTCCGATCCGCGTCCCCCGGCACCGAACTGCTGGTTCGTACTGCCGGCCACGGCGTGGAATACATCGAGACCCGCTTCGAATCGCTGATTGCTGCCGGCGCCGTCGCGGAAATCATCGCCGAACAGACTCTTCCCGACGCAGACAAGGTGGACGCCGTGGTGGTGGCCGCCTTCGGCGACCCTGGCATGCCGGCCCTCAAGGAACTGGCGGACGTGCCGGTCATCGGCATCACCGAAGCCGCATTGTGCGCAGCCGCACTGCAGGGCCACCGTTTCTCCATCATTGCCATCTCGGACCGGATCAAGCCCTGGTACCGGGAGTGCGTGGAGCAGTTCGGCCTGGCAGGCCGGCTGGCCTCCATCCGTTCGATCAATGACTCCCTGAACAGCATCGGCTCCGTGCAACAGGACTTCAGGGAGACCCTGCTGGCACTCAGCCGGCAGGCCGTGGCTGAGGACGGCGCCGACGTCGTCATCCTTGCCGGCGCCCCGCTGGCCGGCCTTGCTCGCGAACTCAGGGGGCTGATTCCCGTCCCTGTGGTGGATGGCATCTCCGCCGGGGTCCGGATGGCCGAGGCCGTTGCCGCGCTGCAGTCCGGGCCGCACCGCGCCGGCGCTTTCGCCCCGCCCCCGGCCAAGGACCGGAAGGGCCTGTCGGGGAACCTGGACGGGGCCCTTGCCGCCCGCCAGGAGCAGGCCGGCACTCCCCGGCCCGCCGCCTAGCCAAAGCCAACCAATCTTAGGAGGACACCGATGTCCCACCAGCCACAACTTGTCATTGCCAACGCCACCGTGGTGAACAGCCACGGCCGCCGGGAAGCGCACATCGTGGTGCACGACGGGCGGATTGCCCGGCTCGTCGACGCCGCCCTGCCCGTCCCCGCGGCGGACCAGACCATCGACGCCACGGGCAAACTCGTGATCCCCGGCGGCGTGGACGGCCACTGCCATGTGGCCCAGGTGACCGGGCGCTTCCGCACCCTTGACGACTACCGGACCACCTCGACGGCAGCGCTGTGGGGAGGGACCACCACCATCATCGATTTCGGGATTCCCCGCGATGCCCAGGAAACCCCTCTCGCTGCCGCTCTGCACAAAAAGGAACTCGCCACGCAGTCCCGCTGCGACGTTGCCCTCCACGGCGCCGTGGTCAGCTGGGACGAAACAGTCCCGTGGCAGCTTGAGCAGCTGGCAGCGGAAGGCATCCGCTCGGTGAAGATGTACACCACCAACCGGGGCACCACCATGGCAGACGGTGACACCATCCTGAAGGTCATGCGGGAAATGGTGCGGCTGGACGGACTGGCCTACATCCACGCCGAGCACGATCCCATCATTGCCGACTGCACCGGGCAGCACGCCCAGGACGGCCGGATCGGCATCGAACACCTGCACCGGACCCGACCCGAGCTGGCCGAGGAGATCTCCGTCAAGGAAACCCTGGCCATGGCCGAATACACCGGCGCGCCGGTCTATTTCGTCCACCAGTCCACGCCCGGCGCCGTCGACCTGGTATCGCAGGCACGGGAACGCGGGCTTGAGGCCTACTCCGAGACCTGCCCGCACTACGTCACGCTGGACGACACCGTCTACGCCTCTACCTTCCCCGAGTGGTTCGCCTGCTGCCCGCCCATGCGCAGCCCGGAAACCGTGGCCGCCCTTAAGGAACGGCTGGCTTCCGGTTCCATCCACACCATGTCCTCGGACCACTCCTGCTATGACCTGTCCCAGAAGCGCGAGCGCACCGATGACGTGCGCGCCATGCCGCACGGCCTGCCCGGGGTGGAGACGCGGATGCCGGTCACGTTCACTGCGATGACCTCCGCCGGCGCCACCGTTGAGCAGTTCGTGGAGGCCTTCGCTGCTGCCCCCGCCCGGATCAACGCCGTGCCCGGCAAGGGCCGCATTGAAGAGGGGTCCGACGCCGACCTGGTGGTTTTCGACCCCGCCGAGGAACGCACGGTGAACGGGTCAGCCCTGCACATGGGCACGGACTTCTCGCCTTTCGACGGGAAGGCACTCACGGGCTGGCCCGCCGTCGTTGTTTCCAACGGGCGGGTGGTCCTCGATGCGGACGGCTTCCATGATCCCGGGGCCGTGGGCCGCTTCATCAACCGCAACGGCTTCCGGCAGCACCAATCGAGGCCCTCGCCGACGACTGCAAGTGGCAGTCCTGCTCAGAGTGGGCAGTAGCGTGACTATTAGTCATCGGTCCTGAGTAGACCGCCTCACCATGCTTACTGGCCCAGAATGCGTCAGTTGCTGAGCCCAAGTCCGTGATGGCTGGAGCAGGCAAATGAACGGCTTCGTACCCTGATTAAATGGTCTGTCGCAATGCGCGGCGACAAAAATCAATTGCTCTCCAATGAAGCTCTGGACTTCGCGCTAGCAGAATCAAGTGCCGACGTGCCGCCTCTCGGGCCCCTCTCCGGTCGAACAACAAATATAAAGACTCACCTCAACACCCGGCACCTTGCTTCGGGTGTGAATCAAGCAAGGATCCGTCATGCACAAACAACGTGAGCGTCTAATCGTTAGTGTTCAAACCCGCAAGGAGCTTGACATGGCTTTGGACCGGGCAGTGGACATGTCGCGTACCACCGCTGCTGGGCAGGGTGTTGGTATTTCGGTGACACTTTTGGCTGCGGGGCGTTATGAGGCAGCCCTTGACCCGCTGGTGCCCGCCGGGTACCTGCAAGGAAAGCTGGGGCTCTCCAACCGACCCCAGTTGTTCGGACACTGTGAATGTTGATGACAATGCCGTCGGCACTGGTGGGTTGTCCGGCGGCAGACAGAATCGCCTGGAGACTGCCACGGGAAGGGCCCAGTTGGGCTACACCTCAATCTGACGTCAAGCGGCCGCGCAAAATGCCGTCAGATTAGAGTGGGCGGAAGATATCCTTACTCTCCAGCCGCCAAAGTTCTAGACCCTAAGCTGACTCGGGGCTGAGGGCGTCCTGGCGTCCTGTCCCGTCCAATCATCAGCCTTGATCAACAAGCCGCTGCATAGCGGCTTCGAAGGCAGAGCCGTGCTTTCGCACTGCTTCGAGTAATCCGTATTTTTCTGGGGTAAATGGCTTGGAAATTTCCACGCCAAATGCCAAGTCGCGGCGCCTATCCTCCGGCTTATCGGCGATGACCTGCTGCACTAACGATCGACGCGCGGCCTCGAGGACTGTATCGGGAATCGCGAGGTTGACCAGGTGATCAAGCTGCACCCTTACAGGAATCGACCCTTCCACTTCGTCGTGCGTTATCGCGGACACTCTAACTACCGCTTGGAACCACATGTCGCGCTCAGCCGCATCAGCAATTTGGTTGGCAATGTCGGAATTCTCCAGTACCAGGCTTATTGCGCTAGTGCCGATCCCGTGTAGACCGGAGATGCTAAGAATGGCGCGACCGGATTGATGGGAACGCACGGTTGCGTAATTAGGGATTCGAGTGATCAAAAGGTAGTCTTCCGCAAGAAATCCGTCTTTGAGAAGCGGGAAAACTCGCCTGCTTTGGTCGCTACAAAACAGCGGCCAATTAGGACGGATCGCGATAGAACCACCATGCCGATATTGAAGACAACGCACAACAACTGAAGTGGGGTCCTCGTCCCATCGAAAGGGTAGGGGTATCTTGCCAAGGTGAACTAGCTTATCCCCTAATGGGGAGTATTTATATCCAAACAAGTGACGGGTGAACGTTTCCGATTCGGGAGAGCCAAAAAGAACTAAGTCTTCTTCTATGTCTACTACCGAGTTGGATTCACTATAGGCAGAAATCTCGCCAATCGCCTCCGTAAACTGTTCGCCAACTAAGGCAATGAACGCTCTGAGGTCGGCGGAGGGCGCTTGATTCGGCACCAGGGTTGGATGACTGTCCGATAACCTAAAACTGGTTGTCGAGCTGATGTCAACCCTAAGTGCTCTCCGTAGCCGCTCAGCGGAGGGATTGAATGCGGGTCTACGAAGGGCTCTGAGTGTGTTCACAGCGGTCCACAACTGCTTGCCCGCCTTAAATGCGCCCTCCGACGTAGTGACGAAGTTAGACGATGTGCTAAGAAGATCGGAGATTTCTCCGGGATCAGTCATGGCAGCACTTTCCGTCCGTCAAATTCCCGAGAAGGGCGAGACAATTAGTCCTTCATCCGCGAGAGGGCCCAGTCGTTCAACAACCTCCTCAAATCTGCGGTGGTTCTTGGCAACAATCATCGCAGGCACTCGCCGGACGTTCCCAGTCAGTGCTACCTCTTGGAATATGTCCTGAAATGAATATGGGTTCGCTATTGTTCCGTCTAGCGCACCTACCACAGCATCAGTTTGGGTAGCCATTAAGATTGCCACCGCGTCCCAAGTGGCTTGGGGTCGAAGCGTTACAGCTGCAGTAAGGCTTCCCGTAAGAACATATGGGGTGACAGGATTCCCGCCAATTGTAATTATGTTCCACTCATCGAAGGATGTCGCTACGCTGAGGAGCGCGCTTCTATCCTTTGGTTTGAAGCCCGTAAAAGCAATGCTTGGCGTGTCGTACCCATTCTCGTCGACGATCGCATCTAGACGAATGCGTCGATCAGGACTGTCGCCGCGCAATCCCATGCGCACTCCCCTGAATTTGCTCCATACGTAGTATCGGCTGGTGTCGGTGATGACGGCGCACTCTAGGCGCAACTTGCCGTTGCCGTCAGCAATGAGACTGTAGGCTGCCACGCAAAATGCAGAGCGAAGCATGGACCACTGTGCAGAGCCGTCGAGTGGATCCACGATTACGACCCGAACTCCAGGGTTAAGGTCGTCTGGAATGGTAGCTAGCTTCTCTTCGCCAGCAATGGCATAGATTGTCCGTCTTCCATACCGCTCCTCCGCGCGGAGCAATGCGTTATCGAAAACGGAGTGCGCCTCCTCGTCCACCCGAATGGGATCGTCCCCGCTGTGAAATTGGCCCTCAGCGATCGTGATGCGTTCCATGCCATCACTTGCCTGCAAGTGCCGAACGGTGGTCTCAGCGGCCTCCAAAAGAAGTTCCTCAAACTCGACACTCGCCACGTAGCATCCTTCCCATCCGCACCACCGTCAGCATGAGTAACAACAGTTTTGATTCTGTAGCCAAGGGATCGGCTTGGCAAGGCCTCTGGTTGTGACATGTGCGATGCCGCGATTACAGAAATCGCGAGTGTTGAGCTGCACGAGCATGCGATGTACTATGTATCCCAGTTAGTCCCGCATGCAGGTAATTAGGAATGGAGGAACCCCGGATGGCTGATCAGCTAACGAGTGTGCGTCTCAGCGAAGAAGCCCTAACTGAGCTAAGAATTTTTGCGGAGGCGAATGAGACAAGCCTCGCAGCGGAGATTCGGAAAGCCGTTGATGAGTACCGAAAGTCGCTGAGTGGGTCACCTGCGCTTCGTGAAAAGCTGCAGGAGCAACTCGAAAAGCGCGAGCGGATACTCAAGAGCTACATGGCCTCAGTAGAAAAATAAGACTGCCGCCTGAAACCAACCCGTGCTCCAGGCTGCAAATTGCAGGGCCCAAAGGACGGACGCTTGCCACTACATACCGTTCAACTCTTGGAGAGCTTGCAAAGGGCGCCATAGGCGTCCACAGCCGTTACCCGGTTGACCCAAACTGCTCGCTTCCTGGGAGCCGATAGGCCGTGTGGGCGTCTTCACTATTGCCCATCGAATTCGCAAGTCGGCCGTCGTCGTGATTGGTCTGATCGGCTGAGCGAATGATCCTCTCTCGAGTGAAGCATCCGTTCGTTCATCATGCTGTTAACCTTGGCTTATGGCGAAAAAGACAGTCGTGGTTCTGGAAGATGACATTGATGGCTCGGAAGCGAGCGAAACGATATCTTTCGCCCTCGACGGCAGTGAATACGTGATTGATTTAAACGAGGCGCACGCGAATGAACTCCGCGGAGCCCTGAGCCGTTTTACCGACGCTGGACGCAAGGTATCCGGTGGACGTGGTCGTTCGGCGGCGGTGGGCAGGACGAAGTCCCCCCAGGGCGGGCCGGATGCTAAAGCGGTACGGATGTGGGCAGTTGAGAACGGGATCCAGGTCAATACTCGTGGCCGTATTCAAGCGGAAGTCGTAGAGAAGTACGAAGCCGCTCACTAGGGCCGAAACAAAGAAAAGTCGGGGCTGGGATCTATAACAGATTCCAGCCTCGACTTAATTTATTGCGCCGCCCTCATCCTGTAGCTGCCCGTTTCTAGGTGGGAATACTCCGCACGTCCGGAAACCAGCCGGCTGGGGCCTTCTTTGGTTCGAGGTGTTCGGGGCCGCGGTGCTTTTGCATGTCGCATTTGTAGAACGGCCCGCGCGGATCCAGGAGCACGCTCATGTGGTGGTCTGCGTGGTCTTTGAACCAGACGCTCATGCCAGTGGCCCCGTCGAGCCTGAGATGTTCCCAGGCACGCCACAGCGCTTCCACACGGCAGACAGCCTCCGGGTGGAAATACCATTCGAGGCACCACTTCGCTGCCCGACCGTCGACATCGCGGACATAGGTGGGCAGCAGCTGCTCGTGCAGGAACTCTTCGGCCGAGCCGTAGACAAGCTCCGGCGGCTTCTGCTGCTCGCCGCCATCAGGGCTAGCCTCCTGTGCGTCCGGACTGGGAGATTCACCGAAGCGCCCGATGTCTATCGTCATGGCCTACTCCCCTATCCGGTCACCGACGGATTCGCGGCCGCCGCCGCTGCCACCGGTACCTGTTCTTGCTCCGGCTGCGGGCTGTACTTCGTGATGGACGCTTCCACAGCGTCCTTGTGCGGCCCCGTGTACCAGGGCATTGTCCGGACCAATGTGGCTGGTGCACCGGAGGCTAGGACGACGGCGCGGCCGCGGTCCAGTTCGGCGAGGTTGGAGACGTCGAAGATCCGTTCCTTGCTTTCCTGCCGGGAGCGGCTGGACCCGGACTTCCCGGATGAGACGGAGACGTTGATGTAGCTGTAATCCCCGATCAGGTCAGAGAGGGCGCGGAGGAAGCCTTCTTCGGCGACACCGCCGCCGTAGACCTTGACGTTCGCGGCGGACCAAATCTTGCGCATGTTCGCTTCTCCCCAGAGTTCGACGCCCTGGGACCATGACTGCAGGATGCCCATGACGATCAGGCCCTTGGAGCCGTAGTGGCTGAACTGATCCGGCAGGCCGGCCCAGCGAACTACGTTGGCCAGCTCGTCTAGGGCGAACAGGGCCGGCTTGGGCAGTCGGCCGCCGCTGCGCTCGGCCCGTTCCTCCATCGCTTCGGCAATGGCTACTGTCAGTGCCGTGGTGAGTGGGGCGGCTGAGCCTGCCCCTTCCTTGGAGAGGATGTAGATGGTCTCCTGGGAGGCAGCGAAGGCGTGTGGGTTGAACTGACGTCGCGCATCACTTGCGACGCTTGCGCCGCCTGTCGGGGCGACCCAGCGGAGCGTGTTGCGGCTCTTGAGGCACTGGATCATCTTCTCGGCGGTGCCGAAGATACCGTCTCGCTGTTTGTCGGCGAGTTTCAGCGTGGACTCCAGTCCCTTGTACTGCAGCTCGTAGTCATGCTCACGGAGGATTTCGATGGGTTCCTGGCTGACCTGCTCCGTCACCCACAGGTAGACCTGCGTGATCGGCAGGCCGCCCAGTGCTGCCGCGAGGAAGTAGGAGGAAAGAATGTCTTCTGCTTTGGGGTCGAAGTAGGCATCGGGCTTTGACCCCGGCACCCGGGAACCCACCGCGAAGTGCTGGGTGAGCTTGTACGCCTTCTCTTCGTCGGTGACGTAGGAGAGGGGGTTCCACCACCAGTCCGGTTCTTCCTGGGCGATCTTTTGCGGATCGAACACCCACACCGCGGCCGTGGCCTCGCGGACGCCACGGGTTCCGTCCACGACGTCACGCTTATTGGATGTCGAGACCACAGCGCCGGGGGCGTCCAGGATCGCGGGCATCACCCGGGAGGTCGACTTGCCGGTCCGTGGTCCCCAGATGTCGAGGCTGAGGTCTTCCCAGGACTGGACGAATTTCTGCCCGGTGGAGACCACCTTGCCGACGACGATGCCGGGGTTGTCCTTGATGCCCAGTCGTTCGGCCTTAGCTTGGGCTCCCTTGTCGGAGAACGCGGCCAGGGACTTGCCCCGGCCAAGGTAGCGGGCGGCCTTGTCCACGCGGGCGCGCTTGGACGAACCCTGCCGCAACGCCATCAGGACGACGACGGCAAGCGCCAGGACCAGTCCGATCAACACACAGACGACGACGGTGGCCTGGGGCGGCCACGGCACCTTGCCCTTGATGAGCCCAGTGATCAGGTCAACGGGGTGGGCAGGAGGCGCGTCGATGCCGGCCATCCAAGACCCGAGGTGCACAGCGGCGTACGTGCCGCCGCCGAAGACGACGATAAAGCCGATGGCCAGCCATACGAGGATGGCGTCACCGAGCCCCATGCCTTTGCGGTTCGGTGCGCTCACAGCGAGCCTCCTTCAGTTGGCATGATGGGTGTGGCCGGGTCGAGGATGGCTTCCGGGGATCCGTGCCATTTCCCGTCGGTGTCGTTGACCCCGTCCGGGCCGTGCTCCACGGAGGTCAGGCCCACTTGGACCGGAATTCCGGGACGGCCGCCGACCTTGATGAGGAACCTCCCACGCCCTGGCGGTTCGACGTCAATACCCCGGGAGTCCCAGGCGGGCGGGTCCTGCCAGGAAATGAGCTTTTGCTGTTCCTGCCGGGACAACGGTATGGCGGAGGTCAGCAGCGGCATTTCGGAGGCGGGCAGGCCGCCGCAAATAACCATGCCGGAGCGTTCGACGAATCCCCGGGCTTTCATCCGGTCCTCTTCGGCGGGCAATGCCAGCAGGTCGGACATGGTGTGGGAGATCATGATCTGCCCGACGCCGACGGACCGGTTGAGACGGGTGAGAGCGTCCACCCGGTCAACCATGCCCTTGCCGGCCCGCAGTGCCCGCCACAGCTCATCCAGGACAACGAAGTAATTCCTGCGCGGCTCCAGGCCCGCGTCGGCGAGGGCGTTGGCGACGTTCACGGTACCGAAGCCGTAGGACCAGCAGGCCAGCAACACAGCTGCCTGCAGATCGGTTTCGGTCTCATCGATGCTGGAGACGTCGAAGACCACGGCGCGGTCACGCTTCATGGGGTTGGTGGTTTGCCGGGAGAAGATTTCGCCCAGCTTCCCTCCCCCGGTCAGACCCAGCAGCGTTGCCTCAAGGGCTCGGGTCTCCTGCAGGTAGATGTTCATGTCCCCGCGGTCCAGCGCGACCTGGCGCAGCTCGTCCGGGGCGGAGACGATTACGTCCAGCAGGTCTTTCAGAACCGGGACGCCCTCGAAGCGTTCATCGAGGACGCGCAGGGCACGGTCCAGGATCGTTTGCTCTTGGTCCGTGGGCGGGTTGTTGCGGCTGATGGTGATGAGGGAGACGACCATGGTGAGGCGCCGGCCGTGGGCGTCGGCGCGGACCCTGGCCGCATCCTCGTGGTGGCCGCTGTCTTCGAGCAGCTGGGCCGCTTCGACGGCCTGGCCGGGATCGAGGATGTTCATGTAGCCGACTCCGCGGCCGAGCTTGATGACCTGCCCGCCGAGGGCTTTGACGGCTTTGACGTGCTCGCCTTTGAGGTCTCCCAGGATCAGGGGATGCACGCCTTGGGCGGAGAGCCCGATAAACATCCGCCGCACCACCGTGGATTTCCCGAGGCCAGGCTTGCCGAGGATGAACGCAGAGGGGTTGGAAATCAGGCGTGCGCGCTGGAACCAGCTGATTGGGTCACAGCAGACTGTGGCCTGGGTTTCCTCATGCCGGCCTAGCGGCACCCCAATCATGGGAGACGATGCGCCGGAGGAGAACGGCCACAGCCCGCAGACCTGCACCGTCGTTCCCCGGTACTCCCGGACGGCCGGGAGCAGTTGCGCCATACCGCCGCCCCGCCCGGTCCAGCCCCGCGAGCCCGGCCCTGCTTCCTTTACCGGGGCTTTTACTGTCTTTGCCTTCTTTGCTGTCAAAAGCTTCAGGTGGGCCATTAGAGTGCGTCCTTTATCTCGGTGGGCACCATGCTGTGCTTGGGCAGGACCAGCCCCAGGGGCAGGGACGCGGCGAAGGCGGTGTCCTGTGAGCCGTAGGCGCGGCGCAGCAGCACGCGGGCGGTACCGGAGGCCTGTTCAATGGCTGCGACCGCGTCCGACAGGCGTTCCTTGTCGGTCACCGTGGCGGTGACGACCATGCCGAAGTTCACCAATCCCGCACCTTGAGCTTCTTCCTGAGAGGTCTGCACGGCCGAGCGGGCATCGACCAGGGCGCGGGCCGTGGGCCGGGTGCCCGAGGTGATGCGGACGTTGGCGTTGTTCTGATCCCTTTCAACGATGGTTGCTGCCTTGGCGGAGTCCATCGGGCGGTAGAGCAGGGAGATGCGTTTGCGGTCAATATCACCGTGCGGGGCCAGCAGCCGTGACAGCACGGAGGAGTTCACTGACCCGCGCGGTGCTCCCGTCATGGTCCAGGAGGCAGAGAAAGCGGAGTCGTGGCGGTAGTCGTCCCAGCTGGCCTGCGTCGCGGTCGGGCCGACCTCGTCCCAGGTCAGCGATACCGGGCTGCCGGCCGCATGGGCCTCGTCGATGATCAGCGCCGCGGGCGGGTCGTAGGCGATCCGGACGGCCTCGCAGAGTTCCTGTGCGGACATGGGACTGGCGATCCCCGCGCCGGTGGACTGGAGTCGTGCCGACAGGCCCGGGATCCGGGAGGCCAGGTCGCGGGCAACGTCTTCCGGGGTGCGCTTTTTCGCCCCTGCTCGTAGGGAGGCGTTGAAGGTCAGGGACACCCAGGCCCGGACCGTGGCCGATCCTTGCGGGTAGGTCTGGACGACCTCGTGAAGCATGTCCTTGGCGAACTGCGGGGCGTTCGGGTCGATGTTCATCATGACTTCGTTCCGCAGCCGGTACCCGGAGTCCGGAGCGGTTTCAACGGTGACGGCCGCGGCGTCCAGGCCGGCCTCGTCGGCCAAACCGGCGAGCCAACCGCCCCAGTTCGCTACCCAGGCATCAACCTGCTCCGGGTCCACTAGCGAAGCCCCGTCCGGTTCGGTGGAGAAGATCACGGTGAAGTGGCTGGTGGCCGGTACGTGCAGCATTGCGAAGGGGCGCTTGTAAGAGTCCGTGAACTCGTACAGGGTGGACTTCGCAGCAAGGCCGGGGACCTGGTACATACCCCACTCCGTCACACCGAGAGGGCCTGAGCGGTAGAGGTTCGTCCGGTAGGACCGAGCGAGTCGAAAGTTCATTTTGGTGGCCAACCGATCCACAGCTGATTGGCCGTGTTTGTCTTTAACGGAGATGAGCAAGGCCAACCCCTCGACTGTGAAGAAGACAAACAGGCCCGTTAGAAGCCCCCAGATCATGAAGCTGATGATGGTTAAGAGGAGGCCCACCACAGCGATGCCGGTCGCGATGGCACTAAAGTTTGCAAGGCCGGCTGAACGCGGAACGCGCCAGTTACCGTAGGACCGTTCCTTGTATTCGGTGTTAATTGCTGCCACTGGGGCCCTCCCCCGTTGAATCCTGCGCGGTCGTCTTGATTGCCTCTGATGTCCTGGACGCCACCTGTACACCCGTGGCTACGGCCATGCCTGCCGGGCCGGTAGTTGCGGCCCCGGTCGTGGCTGCAGCGTTTCCGGCGGGTGCTGCCGCTCCCGCAGTGCCGGCTTTACCGGCCGCTCCGCCCGGGCCTGTAGCGCCGGGCGTCGGCTGCCCTCCCCCACCCCGTGGGCCCGAAGAACCAGCGCTGCCCTTTGGAGAGCGGCCCGTGTGGGTGTTGGTCGTGCTGTTGCTGCTGGCCGGCATCGGTGTTGCGTTACCTCGCCCACTGCCGGGACGGCCCATGGAGACAGCCCCGGTTGCAATAGCACCCACCGCGGCCCCAGCTGCCGCGCCACCGCCGGAGGCAACGGCTCCGACCATTGGGGTGACGAACCGCATCAAGGCTGGAAGCGCGAACAACGCCACGATCATCAACGTGAACCCGCTGATGGAACCCACCAGAGCGTCACGGCCGCTGGTGTTGCCCATCAGTAGAAACGCGACCGAATACACGATGGCCGCTGCAGGCTTGTAAAGGATGAAGGCGATAGTCCACCCGACGGCCTTTTGGAACCATTGCCTGCCCATCTCTGTGTTCGTGAATGCGGCCGTGGTGGGCAGGATGCCCGCCAGGATCACCAGCATGCCGCTGCGGACAACCATCAGTACTATCTGAACCAAAGATGCGATCAGACCAACCAGGCCCAGAACGATCAGAATGAACCGGGCGATACCGCTCTGACCGGTCATAACCAGGCCATTCATTGCCTCGGCAAAACCCTTACCATCCGTGGACCGCTGGATGATCGCGGCCGCGAAGACATCGGCTGCGATCACCAATATGGCGATGACTCCCAGACCGAGTCCTGAAACCAGGGTGAGTGTGAGAAGTGACCGAAGCAAATCCTTTAAGGGCGCCCCGCGCTGTTCCCAAACCATCCGGATGCCGCCAATAATTACGGCAAGGACGGCCAGGGCCAGAGTCCAGGGCATCAGTTCACTGTTCACGGCGGATACCACAGGACTCGCTGCTGATCCGTCCTCACTGGTCAGGTTCACGGTCGGCATGGAAACCCAGAACGTGGATAACGTCGTCACCATCTGGCTCATGCCTTCAGTGATGGCTTTTCCCAGGTTGGTTATAGCGTCGTCCACGGCTCCCGATACCACGTTGCCGGCAACGCACGTGATGTCCCCCAGTTTGCAGTCAGCCATCGCTTATACCCCAGACCAGGCAATGAAGCCGCTCAGATCAGTGAGCTGGGCGGTGCCGGTGAATATCTGGCCATCATCTGAGGCTTTAACCTTCCAATCCCCGTCCACCCACCGCAGCGAGAGGACGCTGTGCGCCAAGGCCCCGTTTTGGAGCTGAAAGGCCAAATCAACATCGGCCTCAGTGGGGCTGTAGGACTTCATGATGAAGCCCCTGATTTGTGCGCTTTGATTGGATTCAGTCGATGAACTTCGTGTTGTCGCGGCCTTGATGGCCGCATCTCTGCCAGGGCCCGGTACCAGTAGCCGCTCCGCGAGCTTGACCTCGTCCTGAGCGGAGGAACCGAGAGCGACGGCGTTCGCCGCAGAATAGAGTGCTCCAGTCGGTGAGTGTGCAAAGCATGAGCGGAAGCCGCTGGCGTCGGTCAAACCTGGGCCGGAAGTCGTGGGCTCAGTCGGTGCAGCCATGCGGCCGACCAGTTCCCACTTGGATTGGGGAGCCTTTCCTAGGGCTGTGTCAAAAGAAGAAGGCAGCCCACAGATGCTTTTGTCTGCACGTGCGGGACTGACACTTGCTGCAGCTGAAGCGGATTCCGCCGTGTCCGGTATGGGGCGGGCATCGCTCTGCCCCTTGGGCAGAAGGAAGATGACGATCCCTGCCGCAACCAGTGCGACCACCAGTGCGGCCGCGATAATGAATCCGGGCCTGGTGAACGGATTGCTTTCGGTGGTGCTCTCTGTTGACTGCCTCATGCGGAACCTCCCGTTGATGGTGCTGGTTTAGACGAAAGCGCGGACGATGCCTGCGGCACCGGTGATGATGATGCAGCCCATGAGGACCCAGCCGAGCTTGCCGATAGCCTGTGCGCCTTCACCGCGCTGGAGCTGGATAACCATGCCGATGCCGACGATGATGACGCCCAGGACGCCGAGGACCAGGCCGATGCCGGAGGCCCAGTTCAGGATGGTCAGCAGGCCGCCGGCCTGCGCGGGGACAACGGGGGTGGGGTTGGGAATGACGCTGATGGGGAGTGCAGTGAACGTGTTCATGGTGAGACCTTTCAGTGATTGGTTGCCGTGCCCAGGGCGGTCACGTCGGTAATGAAGCGCTGGTACTCGCGGACGGTTGGCAGTTCGGTGGCGTCGGTGTGCCGCCATGCGTCAACCCAGGGCAGAGTCCAGAGCCGGGGTGCTCCGCCGCTTACGAGGGCGGCAAAGTCCCGGAGTGCTTTGGGTGTCTTTCCCGGGGCGTCTGCCAGGACGGCGAGTCCAAGCAGGTCCGTCTGCGGGGCCGCGCCTGACGCCCACTGCGTGAGCGCGTTCCTGGCAGTTGTCAGGCCCCGCATGTCTGCCCGGCAGACAAGCAGCACCCGCGGCTTACCGCCGCTCGTAAGAACAGGCCAGCAATGATCCGTGGACCGGGCAAACTCGATAAGGTCAGCGATCCGGCTTTCACCCGCTCCCCCATGGGTGCCAACAACCCAGAGACGGGCTGTGCCAGCCATGCTGCGGGCCGCCAATCGGTCTGCCGCGTCTGGCTGGACCATGCCCCGCAGCGGCGCGCTGATGGGCGCCGCCGGCGGAGCAGCCACAGCCAGTGTTTCCTGTGCCGGTTCACCCGCTGCGGGGCGGGAAACCCAAGGGTTCAGCGTCTGTTGCACGGTTCCTCCTCTCAACTCGTACGTTCCGTGGGACCGTTCTAGAAGCCTTTGGCGACGGCGGCCGCCGCCGCGAGCCATGCCCGCTGGGTCGCGGGCTGGAGGGCTTCGTAACGGATGGGCCCATTGACCAGGGCGGGGTCGTACGGGATACGTACGACGGCGCGGACGAAGGGCTCGAAGCCGTCCGCGATGCGCTGTGCCTCGGCTTTGGCCCGCTTCAGGGCGTCTCCGGTCATGCTGCGCTTGGCATCGGTGGATTCGGAGACGATCACGACCGCGTTGCGTGCCAGCTCGGCGTCGTGGCTACCACGGGATTCGAGAGTCTGCAGCGTCAGCCGTGCTGCTTCTGCACGGTCCTCGATGGCGGTGACCGGGACGACGAGCTGGTTGGTGTGGTCGATCATCCGCCGCCAGTTCGCTGCACGGGCGGTGTTGCCGGAATCCATGATGACCAGACGGTAGTAGCGGGTGAGGACCTGGTGGGCGATGTCCACTTCCTCGGCGGTGACCTCGTGGTCGCCTTCTTCGTTCTCATCCGAGCGCAGCACGTCGAACTTGTCGGCGGTCTGGTGGTGGACGAACTTGGCGATCTCGGCCGCGTTCGTGGACGGGGACAGCAGCTCGGTGGAGGAATCGATCAGATCCAGGACGCTGCGGTCGTGCGCACCTTTCTCGGTCCGCCATCCCAGGGTGCCCTGGGACTCGTTGTTGTCCCACGCCACCGTTGCCGCGCCGCTGTAGCGGGCAAGGATCGCCGAAAGCATGACCACCGTGGGGGTCTTGTTGGCCCCGCCCTTGCGGTTGACCACGGCGATAGTCCGCGGGCCGGGCCAGTGCTGGCTGACGGCCCGGATGTCTTCCCGCTCGGACAGCTCCTCCTCCGAGGGATCCATCCGGAAGCCCATCCGGGTCAGGGTCCCGCGCCAGCCCCGCGTGGCGGGCTCCAGTACCGGGGCGCTGACGAGGAAGGAGGTCTCCTTCAAACTACGTCGGGTCACCGGCGCATCTGCTGCAACAGCCTGCTCGGGTGCCGCGTCGACGGCCGGAGCCACATCCTCGGCCAACGCTGTCTCTGCTGGAAGGGGCGGCCATGGCTGGCGTTCCACAGTTCGCTGGGCGGGTTCAGGCTTCACGGCAGGCGTTGCCGCTGGAGTGGTGTCGGTGGATTCGACGGCGGCCGCACCGGGCGTGCTGGCGGGTCCGCCCGTGCGGCGGCGGGCGACCCGAGGTTCGTAGGAGACGGATTCGACGCTGCCGCCCGGGTGAACGATCAGCTCGCCATGGCCTTCCGGATCCTCGATGCGGACCCGGACGGGACGCTGCAACGTCCTGGCTTCGGACACGACAAGGGCCAGGGCGTTGTCGCGCAGATCCTGCAGCGTCTCCCCTGCCGGGACGAGGCGCGAGTTGCCGGCGACGACGACCTCGGCGGTGCCGTTTCCGCTGATGATGGCCTTGATGTTCGGAAAGGCCAGGACCTCTGTTGGTGTAGTGCTCATGAAACCTGATTCCTTACGTTGACGGGGTTGGCGAGGTGCGGGCGGTTACGAGGCGGGCGGGGCGAGCCGATTGACCTTCCACGGGGCCTGCGGGCCGGTGCGAAGCAGCTGCACGGCGTAGGTCCCGGCATCGGTGGGAACGGCTGCAAGAACGCCGTAGCCGTTTGCCTCATCGACTGTCAGCGTCGCAGGGCCGGTGACCCGGGTGGCGGGTACATTGGCCGGATCCACAGCGGCGTAGTCGGCGGTCGCCTGCGGCGTGAGCCAGCGGGCGAGGTCATTGGCCCACTTCCTGTCCTCCACGCCCGGGCGGGCGAAGTCCGACATGGCCTTCTGGGCGGTGTCTACGGCGGCCTCCTTGCTGGCCTGATCCCAGCTGATGCCGATGGTTGCCGGGACGGTGCCGTCGGGGGCCTGCGGGCCGCTGCCCGCGCTCAGGGAGACCGGCGCCGAGGCTGTGACGGCCGTGCTGGTCGCCGGGGCCGGTGTGGTGTTCGCTGCCGGTGCGCAGGCCGTGCACAGCAGGACCGCCGCGGTCAGTGCCGTGGATTTTTTCACTTCTTCTCCTCTTGGATGGGCAGGTACAGGAAGGCTGACGGGACCGTGTTGCTGACCGTCCGGGTGTAGTAGTTGTGGTCATCCGGGGGCGGGTTGCCGTTGTAGCCCTCTTCGACGTAGGTCCCGTTGTCCTTGACTTCCTTGACGACGGCGACGTGGCCATAGGTCGGGTCCGCTCCCCCAGCCCCGGGCCCGTACCAAACGACCGCGCCGACCCGGGGAGTATTGCCGGTGGCCCAGCCCTTGGAGTCCCAGCCGGCCTTCCACGTCAGCGCAGAACCCAGCTTCTGACCGTCCGGGCGGAAGGTGCCGTTGAGGAATTTGAACGGTGCGCTGGTGGACCCCATCTGCTGGTTCACCCGCCACAGCGCAAAGTCCACGCATTCGCGGTAGAACATGCCCAGCGGCGAGGACACGGCCGGGCCCGTGCCGGCCTGCACCCAGGTCGGTGAGTTTTTCCACGGGTAGTCATCCCCGGCACCGGACTGCCCGGGAATGGCGCAGCCGCTGCCTTCCAGGGAGAACTTGCCGTTAGAGAGTGCCTGGACGATTTTCACGGCCTCGGGCCAGTACTTCTGGTAGTGGTACGGGTCCGCGTTGCGCTGGACCTTGTTACCGGCAATGGTCGGCTCCAGCAGTTCCCAGCCGTCAACCTTCTGCAGCGCCTTGATGAAGTTCGTCGCACTGATGGTCGGGTCCATCCGATCCGCGTACGAGCCCCACGCACCGTTCCCGCGCTGCTGGAACAAACCGCGGGAATCCGGCCCGGCGGCATCGCCGCGGTCGAGAACACGCAGGCCGGACTCCCCCAAGGCGACCATGACACTGACCATCTGGCCCTTCACAGGCAGATTCAGCGCCTTGCCAGCACCCATGATCACCGCAGCGTTCTTCAACTGCTCCTGGGAGTAACCATCGACCTTTGTATCGCCGTTGATCGCCACCGAGACTGTCGGGCCACAGTCGGCAGCGGCGGCCCTCGCTGGTGAAAGCAGTAAAAGGACGGAAAAGACGAGCGCAAGGGGGATGACGGGAACCAGCACGATAAGGCCAATAGACAGTCCTTTGGTCTCCACGGCTTCGAGCCCCTTCTTGTGCCGTAGTGCAGTGATCGCGTTGCGGGAGCCCCTTGCCGGTGGCAATCGCTTCCGACATGTTGCAGATGGCCCGATTAGCAGAATCCAGCAAACCTCATTTGCCTATCGCTGATCTGTTCATAGGTAAGAGCTGAAGAGCAGCTCCAGCTAGCGACCCCTACACTTATTCATGTCTGTAGACATGTCTAACGCTACCATGCATAGGAGCCTAATATTTCTAGGAAAGAAGCTATTTTTTGTCGTCTAAGGCGCTGTCTATGAGCTTTTCGAGAGACCTTACGCTTTCTGCGTCGTAGACCTCACCGAGCGCTCGGAGAGCGAAGGATTTCACTTGGTTCTTCCGCATGGTCTTCAGGAGCTCCAGTTGAGCTTCCACCCGCGCCGGCATTTCTGACCCGGGATCCGTGAGATATGCACCAGGGACACCAAAAAATTCTGCCAGAGCCTCAAGCAGCGCGGTGTCGGTAACTAAAGGACCATCCCCATCACGCATGTAGTACCACCGCGCGCGTGAGAGTTTTACCCCCTTGGCCGCCAAAGCTGATTGAATGTCTACGAATTCATAGGGCCTCCCACCCTCTGCAACAACAACGTCCAGCAGCACTCGGAGCCGACGGGCAAGCTCGGCACGGCGTTGCTCTGCGTAGGGGCTGTTCCTGGCTATCAACGCATCGCTGCTTTCTTGCTATTGGTGGCGCCATCGGCGTAGTCGTACAAAAGTGTCTCAGCTTGTCTAACTATTTCTGCACTTTGAGTATCCATTACGTAGCCTCGGGTCAGAGCCCGAATCTCGCTGTCCCGGATCTCTGATATGCGTCGTTGCAAACGCGCGACGCTTTTGATTGTCAAGAACTCAGCTCTGGAGTACCGCTTTGAATCAATCACCAGGTCCATCTCGGACGATGCAAGCTTCCACCAGATCGGTTGAATCCGACGGAGCATTTTTGCCGCCTTCAGGGTAAGGGCTAGCCGCTGTACTACGGCTGCAAGGCGAGGCAAGGAGAGACCCAACGAAACCAGGATGACAATCACTTGCTGGGCCGTTTCATAGAGCCATTCGATTGCCGCCTTTGGCTCGGAACCTGGTTCGAGAAAGTTTCCAAACAGTCGCAGCCCTCCTAACGCGAGAGCCAGCGCGAATCCTGCAAGTACCATGCTGAAGCCTGAGCGAAAAAGACCTCTCATTTGCGTTAGCCGGGGCAGACAAATTTTCAGCGCACTGATGCTCACGGTCATTATGAAGGCCACCGCGAATGCTTGGAAGAGAAGAAGCGCCGGCTGGGCGCCGTATACGCTTACAACCCAACGGGTGGAATGCGGGGCATTCCACCAGGGAAATGTCAGGAGCATCGCGGTAGAGCAGATCGCCCACCAGCCGCGCCACGCCTTGCCACATGCTGCAGTAGAAGGGGAAGTAGCCACTTGGAGTGACCGTTGGATTTGCCAGAGCGCCGCAACTACGAATTCCGACAGGACGACGGCAACCGCATTGCCTCCACCGAGCACGTGATCAACAGCCAGATACACCGAGGGGACGTAAAGAGTAAAGGCAACCGAGGCAAACAGTGCTCCAAGGAAGGCAGGAAGTGCCTCGCGAATTCGAATAGTCGGAAGTCGAACTAAGGTGAGACACCAAAGTATGACTGCAGGAATCCAGTCGTTCATCCAAAGACACGGCCAAATGAGTCGGGAGTGGCCGCGCGAAGAGCTGAAGACCATGTAAGCCGTACCGATAGCATGTCAGCTAAAACTTCCGCTTCAAGCTCATCCGGACTATCGAAGCAGCGACGCCGAAGCAGCTGCGCCTGTATCATCTCCGGGTCCAGCAATTCGAGCATCCTCGCCATATCGTCCGGTACTCGTCCCGCTGGACCCATTTGTTCATGAGCGAACAAAAGGTGCGCGAACTCGTGGCAGAGGATCTTGATTTTACGGTGAGGGCTTGCATCTCCCGGATAAGTGATGATCGCGTGGCTGTCCGTGAAGAGGACACTTCCTGTTATGAGGGGGTCGTTGTTGGAGTCAGCCGGCCTTAGTGCGATGCTGATGTCTCGCTCCCGCTCCACTACTGCTTGAAGCGTCTCCAGTGACAGCTCTTGCGGTAGGGGTAGCTCCTGAAGCCGCCGTTTCGCAGCCTGTTTGGCACAACGGAAGGCTTTGCTTCTAGTTGGCACGGCGGTGCGGTCCCAGTTCAGTCAGGGAGTAGCCACTAGGGTATACGCCACTGCCTGCCTTGCCAGGATTAAATCGAGACTGCCTTCGAGGTGGGCGCCGACGAAGCTGGGCGGCCCGGGCTCGAAGGCCCAAGGTGACTGCAATCCTCATAACCGGATGGGGTACCGGAAGCCCCAACGAACGGCTTAATCGGCGGTCATCGAACAGTGTGGACAGAACCGGCGCGGCCAGCGGCGCGAGTGGGCGTGCGAGGCGATCTCTAAATAGGCTCATCGTGGAAGCCATAAGGCTCGCGCCCGCGTCACTTGGTGCAGAATACTGCTCCTCGTAGTCGTCCAGGAACTGGGCTGCCAGCTCGTATGTGGTAAACGGGTGACCGATATGCATGCGCCTGGCCAACTCTGCGTAGAAATCAGTTGCTGCTTGGCGTTCAGCCATAGTCGTTCGCCGTCTGCCGTGAGCATCGCAGAAGCGTATGGGAACGACCAGCAACGTCGTCAGGACATATAAGAAATCATCGTTTGTTCCTCTGATCCCCTTATGGACTCTATTGAGTAGGTCCACCATTGCCTGCCCCCGAGCTCCATCAAATCCATCCTCGATCAGCTCGTACATCACGATCGCGGTGTCCATCGAGCGCTTGGAAGGCCTCGCATGTACCTCCCCGGTCTGGGCAAGTACTTGAGCAATGTGTGGAATGGAGAAGTTTCGGTAGTACGAGAGGAAAAAGCCGATCTCAAATTCTTCGGCGAGGTCGAACATGACTGCACGTCTGTAGCTGCCAGCCGCATCGACATGGGGTCGTCGCTCAAATTTTTCCATACTTCCATTGTCACCGATTGAGCCGCCTGCTTTAACCATTGCGTTAGACATGTCTAAGATGGCTGCGGAGGTGAGTCATGTATGGATGGCATGGAGCTGATGGGAGGAACGGATGGCCCGGTCAAAGTCACACAAGCGACACGCTGCCGTTTTCTGAAAACAAATCCCCAGACGGCTGCTAGCCCGGTGATAGTTTCGGAGCAGTCGCGAAGGATCATCCTGTGATTCTGCGGGGCGGGCACCACAACGATGAAGCTGTAGCGGCTTAGGCGGCTACAAAATCAAAGGACACAGCAAATGACGGCAGTAGCAGTAAATCGAGGCGGCGGGCGTCCTAGCAAGGGGCTGCGTAAGTTCATTGGTTTCCGCTCACCGGAACCAACCGCTGACGGTATCGCCAAGGTAGCAGCGCACAAGGGCCTGACCGTTACGGAATACCTTCTGTCCGTTGTCGAGCCACAGCTCAAGGAAGACCTGGCCGCACTCGACCGGGATGACTATCAGCAGGAGTTGCCCATCCGCATGGCCTCATAACCAAAAGAAGGCCCGCACTAGGCGGGCCTTCGAAGCTTGAGACTTACCTTCTGGATTGCTTGCCGGCGGATCAGATTGTAAGTCGTGGAAGGCCTAAAACGGCCATCCTTTGTGTTGCTATAAAACCGATCTGGCAGGATCGATCCTTTTTCGTACCTCAATCCCCGAAAGGATTACTGACATCGTACATCAGCACGTCTCCGTGCTGCCATCACACACCACTTCTGGCGTGTCAGGACAGCAAGATGACCCAGCCACCCTTTGGGCAGCACTAACACCATTACTGGCCGGTCAGCCGCGCGTACGGTTGTCGCGGGATGGGGGCAAGACCTACCCGCAACGCCACGAACGGAACCTAACCGAAACACTCCCTTCCTTGCCCGCGGCCGTGAGAATTTTTGGCAAAGACGGCACCTGTGCGGCGATCTTCCTCGACTTTGACTCCTCGGTAGCAGGTACAGACTGGGTCCAGGCGGACGTCCGCGCCGTCCAGACCTGGCTGCATTCGGTCGGGGCCCGGTGGATTGAGGATTACTCCCCCAACGGCGGCCGCCACGTCTACGTCCCGCTGGCGCAGCGGGTCACCTTCTCCGAAGCGCGTGATCTTGTCGAGGCGCTGGGCACCCGGTACCGGACCCTGGACAAGACCCCGCACCAGAACCTGCTCCACGGCTGCATGCGAACCCCCGGCTCACCGCACAAGCGAGGCGGCCACCAGGAACTGGCGATGAGCCTGTCCATGGCCTATGACGTCGCCCGTCGGCCGAACGGCGCAGCGGTGTGGGCCGCTATGACCAAGGATCTGTCCGCCGAGATCAAAGCCGTCAGGGCACTCCGCCAGGAAGAGACCTTCGCCCCGGGAACCTTCTCTGCACCCGTCGTGGACCACCCCGTGGGCTGCATGTCCCGTGCCATGCAGGTACTCGCCCAGACCGGCATGTACGACACCAACCGGTACGCCTCAGACTCGCACGCGCGCCAGGCAGTCATCGTCGGCGCCGCGGCCGCAGGCCTCGAGCTCGTCGACGTGGAGCGCCGCATGCTTCAGGGAACCTGGCCTGGACTCGCCTCCTTCTACGCCCGGTACGCAGCTCGTCACCGGCTCCCGGCCCTGCGCCGGGACTGGATGAAAGCCCTCAGCTACTTGAGAAAAAAGCCCGCAGAAACCGACCGGAATAACAATGTCCGTAGATCCCCCACAAGCCAGCTAAATACACAGGCGGCAGGGGTAAAAGGGATTCCTCCAATTTCTAACCCCGATGCGGAGCATCGGTTCATCCGAAGCTGGCGCAATGCCCTGCGCATTAGGGAGGTGAGCTACCAGGAATCCAGGACAGGAATGGCACGACGGATGGTGCTTAGGGCGTTGGGGGAAGCAGCACACATGACAGCTTCCCGGTTTATCGAATTCGGCGTCCGGTCTATAGCGGTCGCCACAGGCCTCGACCACACCACAGTCGGCCTGCACCTGCGGGAACTACGTGGCGAAAAGGATCCCCTGATCACCCTCGTTGAAGAAGCCCGTGGAACCAAGGGCGATCTTTACATGCTGACCGTTCCGGAAGAGCTGAAGACAGCCGCCGAATACGCCTCCTGGCAGAAGGGGAAGATCCACGCCCTCCGCCCGGTTTTTCGGGAACTGGGGCTGCCCGCCGCGTTCGTCTACGAGGCCCTGGAACACTCCCCCGTCATGGTGACAGCGGACATCGTGCGCGTCACCCGGTTGTCCCGGTCCGCTGTGCACGAAGCCCTGGAGGTTCTTGCCGCCTGGAACTTGGTCTCTCGAGGTGCAGGCCGGGCCTGGTCAATCGTCGCTGGCACCTCGCTAAGGCAGCTCGCCGAACAGTTCGGGGTCCTCGAAGCTGTGGCCCTCCAGTTGCGGCGGTATCGCAACGACCGGATTATCTGGCGGGAATGGCTCGCAAAGAACGTCGACTGCGTTCCGCAGCTGCTCTCCCCCGATGATGACTATCCCTGGGAACGGTTTGAGGGGCCCCCTGATGAATGGTCGCTGTCCGACATGGCTTTCAACAGAATGGGGTAAAGGCCAGGATCATGGTGGTCAGGCGTAAGTCTGTTTGGGTGGTCGCCTACTCGGTAGGTTTGCAGCCGGTCGGCTGTCGTATTTATACCTGCCAAGTACCTTGCGCTGCCCAATTCATGCCAGAAGGTATGCCATAAATACTATTGGAAGGCATGCCATAGCGCTCGAGGCAGCATTACTCCGTTACAGTTCGTCCCGCTTGGATATGAAGCTTGAAGACGGTCGATACCAGCGCGCTACGTGAAGGTGCGTCAAATTCAGCGACCTTTTCATCCAGCCAGGCAACCTGTACTCCGTCGAGGCGCAGTTGGATCTGAATGCCCGCTTCTCCCCGTTTCCGTGGTGCGCGCCTGGGCATGCCAGAGTTGGTCAGCGTGGTCACGGGAGTGAATTCCTTAGCGATCTGTTCGTCGTCGACGGCTTCGAATGCATCGATCAACAGGTCTGCGTATGTGGTGCGCTCCTGGTAGACGGCATCCTTGACCTTCGCGAGGAGTACCGGCGGCAGGTACACCCCTACGTTGCGCAGTGCCCCGGGAACCAACTCGGAGGCCTTGGCCGCGGTGGTCGCCTCCTTGGGAGCAGGCCGCTGCCGAGCGGTAGCCTTAGTGGTCTGAACGGACGAAGGCTTGGGGTCCTCCCGCTCCCCTGTTACCTCAAGCAGCGCCTCTTCAACAGTTGCCTGTTCAGCAGGCGGAGTATCGGCCCGCGGCTGTTCAGTAGGCACCTGTGCATTTGCGAGCTCGGGTGCGGCCGCTGGCGGCACCCGTGAAGGTTCCCGGGCCGGCACCTCCGGGGACTCCTTGGGGTTGGGTTCCGGGGTAGGTGCGCCCCTCCCCCGCTTTGGAGCCAGCAACCCTTGCAATGCTGCGCCGCGGGCAGGCGCTACAGGTGCGAATGCCCCGGCAAGACTCTGTCGGCTGCTCATGCTTGGTTCCCGCTTTCGATCTCGTTCAGGCGGGCGAGGATCTCCCCGGTCAACTGCTCGTACTCTTCAGCCAGTCCGCCGGCATTGCGTGAAAAGAAGCCGTCTGCCGGCTTCTCCCCCGCTCGGAGCGCCTTCAGGCGGTTCTTCTGAGCGTCGGTAACGGCCCCCTCGAGTTCGTGAAAGAGCAGGCCCTTACGACGGGCGTCGGCGCTTGCGCTTTCCAGGTTCCTGATGCGGGTTTCGAAGACCGGGGCGACGGTGCCGAGCATTTCTTCCAGAGTTTCTCGCACGCTGCGCTCCAAGCGAAGGGAGCGCGGTCCAACACCGAAAAGGACGATGCCGGCCAATTGCAGCGATGGGTTGCGGTCACGCACTGCCATGAAGCGGCGGGCGATGCGTTCGACTCCGTCGATACTCGCATCATCGGAGCGGGTAGGGATGACGACGGCGCTGGAGATCGCGAAGGCGCCCTCCACGAGGATCCGCTCCCCCGGCGGGGTGTCGATCAGGATTAAGTCGTAATCGTCCGCCAACGGGGCTAGGACGGCGTAGAGCATGTCACCGAAGTCGCCTGCATCGGAGCGGCTGGAGCGGGACACCATAAGTCCCTGAATGTCTTCCAAATCTTGGCCGCCGGGGATGACGTCTAGGTTGTCCCGCACGTCACGTAGGATCATCGGCGTCGTGCCGGTTATGAGGGCCTGAAAAAATTCCCTGCCTGTCTGGCGCTCGTATCCGAGGTCACGAGCCAAATCGCCCTGTGGGTCAAGGTCGATCAGTAGCACACGGGATCCGGCCAGGGCCACATACCCGCCAACATTGGCTGCTGTCGTGGTCTTGCCCACTCCGCCCTTGCCGTTCGCTAGGGAGACCACACGGTCAATGGCGCGCGTTGCATGAGACTTCGGCGGTGCGGGGGTTTCCAGAGATCGTGCCATCGGCCGGTAACTCTCCTACTTAGTGTGGTGCATATTGTCCTGCTTTCAACGCTATGTGCACTTCCGCGGGAATGATGGCAGTGACACGCATTTGGCCCACCGCAATTTATCGAATGCGTCCCACCGTTGCGCGTCACGTTATATATGCGAGCGGACGCTACACGTGCGCGCCTACGCTGCCTCCTGTTGTGGCCGACGTTGATCTAACAGTTGACCTACGGATTGGACCAGTCGTGTGCGCCGCCATGTGCATTTAGGCAGCCCGAATGGTTCACCGCGCTATGTTCACACCAACGTGACTACCTGCCAACGTTTTTAGTTGGAGGAAAGGTATGGTCATCAACTAGGGGTGTTGCTTGGTGGTTTACATGAGTCAAGGTGATGTTTAGAGCGTGGCAACACGCGGTACTACCTGCCATAGTTCCAGCGGTGGTCTCCAATAGCACTTATGGCATGTCTTATGGCATAAGTGCTATTGGGGGGAAACGCCCGGCGGCCAGGGAGCACTAGGGAATACGGTTTGGTCCTGCGGCTGCAGCCCCCATGGTAGTCGCTGGCGTGTGCAGGGGCAGGCCGCCGGGGGAGTGGGCAGTTAACCCACTTGTGCGAATTCTCAGCCACTAGCCACTTCGGCGCCAGAGGCTGTGGAGATGCGGGGGCACCTCTGAGATCCAGCCCGCCCCGCCGACGTGACCGCAAAATGGATCAGCCAACGTGCGATGTACACGTTATCCAGGCCGGGCGATCGCTTTGCCAACTGAGCCCGTTCTGACGACCTGCGCGTGCGGGGGAGGACACCCTGAGCAGCGGTGGTACTTCGAACGGGCGGCTAGGGAGACCTTCTCGGATGTTGCCACATTGGTGCGAGCATTGGTTACTGGCCACGCGTTAGCTTGAACCGCTCAATCGGCCCATGAAAGGTGGGCTGAGAGGTCCGGACAACTCTAGAGGCGCGTAGGCGTCACCGTGTGACGCCTACTCGTGACGGGGACAGAACGCTGGTGTCGGAATTTCAGCCGTTCACAAGGGGGTTCAGGCGGCTGCCGCCCCCGCGTCTGTGATGCCAGCCAGCAACCATTGCTCCGACAGCGGCTTTCGGCGCAGCTCGAACGTGCGCAGCGCAGACGTCGAGGTTAGGCGGACCTGTACCTGCCAATGCTCCACACTCACCAGGTCACCGCACCCGACAGGTGCCCGCTTGGCGGTGTTCCACCAGTCCGCACGGGTGAACCAGCGCACCGGTTCCGCGGCGACAGCCCAAATCCGCCCGTCGTACCTGACGGCCAGGGGAATACCTTTTGCCGTGAACCGGACCTGCACTGGCACGTCCAGGGTCTCATCACTTGCTGTTCTTGCCACGGGTCCGCTCTCCCAAATTCCTGTTCATCATTTCCTCCCGGCGGGTAACCGCCGAACTCCACACCCAAGTTCGGTATGTCACCGGCCCGTCCTTCCACGTGACCTCAGCTGCCTTCGCTGTCCAGGCGAAGACCTCACCGTCCACCAGCTCAGCGCAGTTCGGGAACCGGATCCACGCCTTCACCGGGATACCCGGATGCCCGTTCTTGACCGGAAAGTGCTCGAAATCGAGCTCTTCCACGGTCAGCCCGATTGGGGCGGCCCGCCGTGCGTACTGCGCCTGCAGCGCGGCCGCAAAACCTTCGGAGGACATACCACAACCTTAGAACATATATACGAATAGACACGCCAATAGAAGGCGGCCATGGTGCTGGCCGCCGGCTCCCATCATGGGCGATGGGTACGACAACGAGGCACCGGATTTTACCCAGTGGGGACAGCTTTGAGCTGTGCGGAGGGCTCCACCTGCCCGCCAATGGGCATAACCCGGGGCCAAGAGCCGTGGTCTCCGCTGCGCTGCATCCAGGAGATGGTCCTTCGCTGCGCTCCGGCCTGTAAATGCTTGTTTTTCCCCTTACATCTGGCTGGGTTGTTCTCCGTACAAGGCCGCTCATCGTAGCCGTCCGGGGGGCCCGACCCATCAACCCACTTACACGGACAATCCCACGCGGTCGCCAGGGCTCCCTTATTTCGCGGGATTCCCCGCGCACTCTTCGGGGTTGACGGCCCACCCTCGACCGGCTGCGACAGCGGGGGCCTCGCACGGCGGGGCAGGAAGGAGGTGGCTACATGAGCATCGACGAAGCGATCAAGCTCGCGACAGCGGTCGTGAGCCTGATGACAGCTCTCATCGCTCTGCTCTCCACGCGGAACGCGCTCTTAACGAGCCAACGCTCCCGAGCGGCAACTCGGAAGCGTAAGCGTAAAGCAAGGAAGCAGGTGTAGCTACGAACCCGGTGGTCGTAACCGCAAGGCTGCGGCCACCGGCTCCTTCCCAGACTAAGTCCTGCTCAACGATAAGGAAACCATCATGGAACCACTGACCATCATCAACTTCGTGCTCTCCCTGGCAGCGCTCGGCGCTTCCATCACCGCCTACCGCGCCACCTCCAAGACCCGAAAGGACCAGGAAACCTAAGCCACATGCCCGGGCTGGCCTGGCCGAACCGGTCAGGCCCGCGCCAGGCGCCCGCGACTCCTAGGCGGGGAGGACCGGGCGTCTGCGGCCGCCACGGTGACCACGGCCGTCCCGCCAGCCCGGCACGAGCCGGTTCAGCTTGTCCTCCTTTGCCGGATCCATCCTGCCGGCGCGGTAGTCGATCCGTTGCTGGTGCAGCCAGACCCCCAGGGTGCGTTCTTCCCGGTCGTCCGTCTTCTGGTGGCGGGGCCACTCGCCACCGGCGGCGCGGATCCGCTGAAGCTCCTTCAGCCGCTGCTTCCAGCGCTGCGCATCCTGGGCTTTACGGGTCGAGGGCGTATCCCAGCCTGGAATGACGGCCAGCGCGTCCCGGTAGACGGGGGAGAGGGTCCCTTGGGCGGATTGCCGGCGACGGTTCGCCAGCCATGATCCCAGCGCCCGCTCCCGGGCCGTCTTCCCGTGCCCGACCGGCAGCCGCCCCTGGCTCTCATAAAAGTCCAGGATGGCGGCAAGGTTCCGCAACCCGGCCTCGGAGGTCCGCGGTGCCGGCGCCGCCAACGCCGCTTTGTGCTCGCCCCGGATACCCGGGTCCTGCTTCGCTGCGAGCTGCAGGTGGTACCGGACCGTCGTTTCCGCGACGCCGGCCCAGGCCGCGATCTTCGATGTCGGCGTCCCCTCCCGGTACAGCTGGACGAACTCAGGGTCAGGTGCCACCCGCCGACTGTCCGTCATCGACTCCAGTTCTCCCCTCACGAGCCCGTCAACCGGTCACCAGCCTAGGTGACACCGGATTTTTGCGCTGGTTGTGCGCTCGGTGCCCCTCGCTTGGGGTTCGCTGCGCTTCACCCTGCCGGTCGTCCGCTGGCGCGGCCGGCTGTTAGGGCCAGTGCCGGCTCCGCAGGGCTCCGCCGYCCCTGGCCCTGGTGTGTCTACGACGATGCTCCTATAGTCGTCAAATTGCTGTTGATCGTGCTTTTTAGTGGTTGGCTCGCTCAGCTGGTGCGGACGGTGGGAGGCAGGGGTTGGCTGCGTCGTAGGTGGGCGGCCGTTATTGCCAGCCAGGTCCAAGCGAGGACTACGGCTGCTGTGAAGCTAAGAACGATGACGGCTGACGTTGACCCGCTGGCAATGCCGACGAAGGCGGCGAGAAAGAGGATTCCGGTAGCAAGGGAGAATGCTCCGAGCCTCCGGTTTTCGGATGTGTAGAACCGGCGGGCCATAACGCAGCAGGCAGCGATGAAGGCGGCAAAGCCAATCCCTGCGGTAACGAAGTGAAGAAACCCGTGGAGGGACCCGGAGGTAGGGGGTCCGGGAGGTGCGCCTTGAGGGAATCCGTTCATGGGATCGGCGGTGAAAATCCCCGCACCCACTAATCCGGCACCGTAGATTCCGACGAGAACCGGCCCCCAGGTGGCTCCTCGTCCGGGGTTGAGTGCGCGACGGAATCCGACGGCGGTCAGGAGGGTTAGGGCGCCGGTGAGGATCAGGTTTGTGGTTTGTATCCAGCCTAGGTCGCCGTTGGCTAGGACGCTGAGGTCGTTATGTGCCGCGTCGAAGCCCGGGCGAAGAAACGCCTGGGCATAGCTGACCAGAAGGTATAGGGGGCCGGCGGTGATGCCACAGGCCAGCAATACCCGCGTGGCAGAGGAGGCGGGCGGGCGTCGTTGGGATCCCTGATGTTCGGTCTGATAGCTGATTTTGGGCATGGTCTATTCCGGTCTGTGGGCGAAATGAATTTGGTGAGAGTGGTCAACGGGTCAGTTGGTGAAGAACCCGCGGAGTTCGGCTGCCATTGCTGCGTCTGAGACTTGGTGTGTTTGGCCCTCGAGGGTGCGGTGAAGGGCCTGGGGGATCGCGGCGGCTGTTGTTGCTTGAGCTGAGGTCATGACCGGGGCGGCTTTTCCACCGGCCATGACAAGGGTCGGCACCGTGATTTTGGCGAACCGGCCGGTGGGTGCGGTGAAGTTGTTGGTAACGGCAATTTCATTGGGGAGGGTGTTGGCGGCGTCCTTTTGGCTCTTCCAGATCTTTGGCATGAGGCGCAGCATGAGGGGCACAAATGCAGGGACGCCGATCATCTTGACCAAGAAGTAGGAGACCATCGCGCCGCGCTTGTTTTGGGCGAGCAGTGAGTTCAGGTGCCCGGCGTGGTCGACGGGCGTTCCGTCGACGTTCCCGATTCCCGTGTAGGGGGCCTCGTAGGTGGCGAGCTTGCGCATCGGGATACCCGCCGCTGCTGCTTCGAGGGCGAGGGCCGCACCGGAGGAGATGCCATAGACGTAGGGGTCTCCGCCCGCATGGGTGATGACGGCGGCTAGGTCTTCGATTTCGCGTTCCACGGAGTAGGGCCGTGTATCACCGCTGTCGCCGCGGCCGCGACGGTCGTAGAAGTACACGGTGAAGGAGTCGGCCAGCGTGGTGGCCAGGGCCCGCGCCGGGCCGAAGGACCGGCCGCAGAAGGCGCCGTCAACCAGGACCAGGGAGGGGCCGGAGCCGATGTGTTCGACGGAGATGGGGGTTCCGTCCGCTGAGGTGATCTGGGTGACCTGGCTTTGGGCGGCGCTGGTTTTCATGCTGTGGGCCTTTCGAGGAGGGTGTCGAGTTTGGTGAAGGACAGTATCCATCCGGCGTGGGTCATGTCCCGGATCTCGTCGGTGAACGGGCCTTGATGGAGGGTCATGCGCGTCCGGTCGCCGTGATCGTGGAACTGAAGCCGCAGCACGACGTCGTCCACGGGCCCAGCCTCGGTCAGCGCTGTCAGTTGAATCTCGAGGGATTCCGGTGCCTGAAAGGCGGTGATGCGCCCCCGGATGGGGTGGCCGGCCCCGGTAGCGTTGTCGACCATGGTCAACTCCCACCGGCCCTGCTCCACGAGCTCCACGATGATGCTGTCCACGGGTACGTGAACTCCTTCAGGCCCGAACCATGAGGCGAGGAGTTGGGGTTCGGTCCAGAACCGCCAGACCGTGTCCCTGGGGGCGGCGAAAGAGCGGGAAATGAAAACATCGTGTTCTGTGACTTCCTGCTGGCGCCCCTCAGACATCTCGGCCCTTTCCCGTAGGTGGGGTGTCGCGCTGAAACGAGGCCAGCGCGCCGTCGAGTTTGTCGAAGGACTCACCCCAAAACTTCTTGTACCGCTCCATGTACTCGCTCGCTTCCTTAAGCCGGTCGGGCTCCAGATGACTGAACCGGGCAGTCGCTACCCGGTTCCGGGAGATCAGGCCAGCATTTTCCAATACCTTCAAATGCCTCGAAATCGCCGGTTGGCTGATCCTGAAAGGCGCCGCGAGGTCGGACACCTGCGCGTCACCGTCAGCGAGCCGCTGCAGAATAGCCCGCCGAGTCGGATCGGCCAACGCCGCGAACACTGCACTCAATTCATCAACCATCAAAACCATAACCTTGTCGTTATATAACTTTATGGTTTTAGAGTAAGTCTGGTTTGAGTAAAGCGTCAAGCCTTGAGTCTCAGCTAACGGCGCCCGGTAACGCATTTGTCCTTGCTGCAGCTGTCGTCGGAGGTGTGCGGCGTGGCATTTCGGCCTGGTCGATGAGCCATTTCCGGTAGGCGCCGGCCAGGGCATCGTTGCGGATATGTCCGCGTTCCAGACGCGAAATGATGGAAACCCATTGACCAAGTTCGCCGGCGACGGTCGTTAAGGTCATGCCGAGGTCTGTCCGCCTGCGGCGGAGGTCGGAGTTGTCGGGTGCGGGCCGGGGATTGGTGATCTGACGGTAGATTTCTCTGGCTGCGTAGCGTTTGAGGCAGCGCATGATTTCGCGTTTGCTCTTTCCCTCTGACGTGCGTTTAGCCACGTACTCCTTGGTCCGTTGGCACGAGCCCATGCGCACCAGAACAACCTGGTGCAAGGCATTATTGGCGCAATCGCACGTCGCTCGGGACATCCGATGGTTGAGGGATTGTGTTTGATTCGCCTGAGGCGGCGATAAGCGCTGGCGCGTGCGCGGATTCGTCGAGCACGCCTGCGCAGCCACCAGGTGAGTGCGAGGCTGAGGATGATGAACGGGAGCAGCTCGGGGGCCAGGGCGACCGCTCCGAATATGATCTCGAATGCTTCGAATCCAATGAGCGAGCCGGCGGCGAGCCAGGCCCACCCGCCGAAGAGGGTGGTGCGCACAGCCCATCGTCGTGTGAGTCGATTGGTGAGCTTGCACAGCAGTCGAAGGTGCCGCTGGGGCAGTGAGCGGTAGCGCGGGGATTTGCTGCGAAGGAAGGGGGTATTGCGGTGCATGGGTATTGGCTCCTGGTAACGGCGTCAGAAAGTTTCCTGAGGTCGCCGAGGGGAGCAAGGGCAAACAAGCGCATCGGCAGGGTCCAGCTGCTTTTTGGCTGGTTTGCCGGTACTAGTGGGCTGTTTTGGGGCTCCCGGGGCGACGTGACGTCACGCCCGGAGCGCGGGGACCGGTCCCACCGACGGGTGTTGATAACAGTAAGGACAGGGCGCCTGGTTTGGGCTGGTCTTCCGGACCCTGAGGATAGGTACTGGCAGTTGGGACGCGCAGGGCGTACAGCAGTGATTGGAACGTATAGGCCATGAAGACGGCAACGGCAACAGCCACCGCAAGCACGGCGAGAGCTGTCATAGGAGGTGCACCCGCGCTGAGGGTCGTGCGGATCAACACGTCGACGTGGACGAAACGCTCCAACAGGTCCCACCCGAGTAATGACACTGTGCCTCCCCAATCGCGTTCACGGTAGCACGGACCAGATCACCACGATCAGGCTTGTGTGAGGCGGTTAAGTCTTTTGGGAGCCATAGGCCCCGATGGACGGCCGATTACGCCTCCGTGGTGGTTTCCCGTGCCGCGGTGCCGTCAAGGCTTAGCGTGTCGGAGGCATCGCGGTGTACGCCGTCGGATCCGACGTGCTTCGAGCTGATTTTGGGTCCTTTGGTAATCACGTGTACCAGCGCCATCCCGTGGCCCCGGCCTAGTCCGTAGTCATCCTTGAGCCACGCCAGGATGTCACCTGCCTTGGTACTGGGGGTGTCCAGTCCGCGCTCATGCGCCTTTTCAACCAGTTCGGCCGGCGTCAGGCCGGTCTTTTGTTCGATCGCATCCAGATAAGCCTGAAAGGACATGTGTCCCCCTCACGTGAGTCCTGAACGGTTTGTCTTCGACAGGACTGTAACAGCGGAAGGCGCTGTCCGGGCCGTTTAGGATGGGAAAAACAGCAGGTCAATGGGGGGTTTTTCTGTGACGGGGGATCAGCACAAAGGGCGCGCAATGACCACGCGTCGTGGGGTCGTGATGGACAGGCTTAAGTCCTGGGCACTTCCGATTGGTGTGGCGGTGGTGGCCGCCGGTCTGGGCGCTGCCAGCATCACGGGTGCCTTGGCGGACCGCGACCGCAAAGCCCAGGAAACAGCGGCGAGCCAAAGCGCTGCCGCCACCCCCAACTGCGAGGCTGCGGACCGGAACACCCTAGTGCCGGCGTCGGGCGCGTTGTTTGGGGTGAACCTGAACCTGGACGCCAAGCCGCTGTCCCAGTACGCCGCTGATTTCGGCCATAAACCCGCCGTTAGCGTTTCCTTCGCCGATTTCCCCTACACGGATCAGGAGCGGACCCACCTGCAGCAGGCCGCTGCGCAGATCCGCGGCGACGGGCACATGATGCTGCTGACGCTTGAGCCCAAGCAGGGGCTGGCCGCCGTCACTCCCGAGGTAGTGAACGCCCTGGTGAAGGACCTCGCGTGGATCAACAGCCAGGGGGTGCCGGTGATTGTCCGCCTTGCCCATGAGATGAACGGCTCCTGGTACCCCTGGTCGCAACAACCGCTGGAGTACAAGCAACTGTTCACGCGGGTGGCGGACGCCGTGCACAGGGACGCCCGGGGGTTCGAGGCCGAGCCCGGCACTGCGGATTTCGCTGCCCTGGACACGGACCACGACGGCGCCCTCACCATGGCGGACGATCCCTACGCCCCGTACTACCCGGGTGATGAGGCGGTGGACTGGGTTGGCATGTCTTTGTACCACTGGGGTGCCAAGTACCCGTGGGGCGAGAACGAGATCCCGGAGGCGGACAAGTTCACCCAACAGCTCACCGGAACCTACAACGGCGCCAACGGCGATGACAGTCTGCTGCCCGACTTCTACGGCACCTACGGCAAGGACCACAACAAGCCGGTGGCCATCCCCGAAACAGCTGCCCTCTACAACCCCGCCGCCGGTGGCGCTGCAGAGGTGGACATCAAACGCACTTGGTGGGAGCAGGTGTTCAGCCCCCAGACCCACGCCCAGTTCCCCAACCTGAAGATGATCAACTGGTTCGAATGGGACAAGAACGAGGCGGAGGTCAACGGCAGGATCGACTGGACCGTCACCAACAGTCCTTCAATCCGTGACGCCTTCACCGCTGCGCTGCCGGACTGGCTGCACTACGGGACAGGCACCAACTGCCGCCCGGCTGGCACATAACGCTACCTTGTCCTTCCCCAGGGCCTTGTGCCTTTTCCGGCTCTGGACGGTCGGGCCCGATGCTTCGCAACCGCTTTGCGCAAGGTTCCGTCGGCAGACTGTGAGGGGGTTTGGATCGCTGGACCAGGCGTAGCTGGTTCCGGGGTCGGCGCCCACGACACCGAGGACCGCTGCCGCATCCTGCAATCGCTGGTCACCCAGGGAAATCTCACAACCGCGGCACTGGAAGCCGCTGCCCTGGGCAGCACCATCGAAGCCTTGACCGCCGATGGCCAGCGAATCCTTACTGCCCACGACCTGCTCAGACCAGGTGGCGGCTAACAGGTCGCTATACGCCAACGCGATCCCCAGCTGTTGTTGCCCGGCGTCTCCTGAGCGGTGTGTCTTCTGTTACTCGGCGAGCTTTGCCACCGATTGGGCCCAGATGAAGAACTTGTTGGTGCCAAGGTCTTTGACTGTTTTGATGTTCAGCGCTTCTTTCAGCTTCTGGGCGTCGCCCTCGGAGAGCCCCTTCAAGGCCTCGACCGGCGCCTTGGCCAGCTCATCGATTCCTTTGTCCAGGTATTCCTTATCGAACTTCGCATTGATTCCAGCCACAGCTTCTCCTGACGCTCGTTAGGTCCCGAAAGTGCCGGCGCGGCACAGGCCATATTCAAGCACGGGCACATGCCTCGGCAACACCCTGGCGATGCCCAAGCCAGAGTTTGGGCACAAGGGGTAAGGGCCGGCAGCGGTGTTGGAGGGCCGCATTCGCCGTCTCATGAATGCCCCGTGCTGCCGGCCCCTGTCCCATTTGCAAGGTCCTGCCCCCAACCGCGGGACCTTGTTCTCCACGCTAGAACCTCTCCCGCAACGACCACCCACGTTGGCCACAAGGTTCGCTCAAGACTCCAGTAGGAGTCTCCTCTACGCATGCCGGTCAGCGCCGGACGCACTGCCAGAGATAGGCTGATTCCATGACGTTGGGGGACGCGGCGGAGCCGCTTGTGCACATTCAGGACTTCCGCATGGACTTCGGGGACACGACAGTCATCAAGGACCTGTCGTTCGATGTCCATGCGGGGGAGACCTTCGGTTTCCTGGGCAGTAACGGGTCGGGGAAGACCACGACGCTGCGGGCCCTGCTGGGCATCTACAAACCCACTGCCGGCATCCTGCACATCGGCGGGAAAGTCTTCGAACCAAGTGATGGGGCCCGGCTCGGGTACCTGCCAGAGGAACGCGGCCTGTATAAGAAGGAACCGGTCCTGGACGTGATGGTCTACTTCGGCCGGCTCAAGGGCCTTCCCAAGGCCGCCGCCCGGTCCTGGTCGGAGAACTATTTGGAACGGGTCGGAATCCCGGAGAAGGCCAAGACCCGTTTGGACAAGCTCTCCGGCGGGCAGCAGCAGAAGGTCCAGCTGGGCGTGACCATCATGAACAACCCGGAGCTGCTGATCCTGGACGAGCCCACCAAGGGCTTTGACCCGGTGAACCGGCGGCTGCTGATGGACATCATTGAAGAGCACAAACGGGCCGGAGCGACCGTTATCATGGTCACCCACCAGATGGAAGAGGTAGAGCGGCTCTGTGACCGGGTGATCCTGCTTAAGGACGGCGTCTCCCGCGCCTACGGCACCGTCGAAGAAGTCCAAGAAGAGTTCGGCGGAACCGTCTACCGGGTGAGCTACGACGGCGTCCTGCCCGCCTCTGACCTGTACGAGGTCATGGCCGCCAGTGACGGCCGGGCGGAACTGACACCCGGGCAGGGGGCGTCCGAGGAGAAGGTCCTGCGCGAGCTCGTCGAGGCAGGCGTCAGTCTACGGTCCTTCACCCCGGCGCGGATCTCCCTGGACGAGATCTTCATCAAGGTTTACGGCGAGCAGCACGAACTGGCGGAGGCAAAGTAATGGCACTGGCACGGCACAACCTCGGAACCGTCATAGGGTTCGAATTCGTCAGGACCATCAAGAAGCGCGGCTTCGCCATCGCGACCCTGGCGATCCCGGTCCTGCTGATCGTGGTGTTCGCCCTCATCTACGCTTCCAACACCAGCACTCACGCCACCGCGGACGCGCAGAAGAACGCCAAGTTCTCCTTCACCTACACCGACGCCTCAGGGATCATTCCCGCAGCCGGCGCCCAGGCTGCAGGCGGGACTCTGGCCTCTGATTCGGCGGCGGCGATTGAGGCGGTGAAGAGCGGAACGAGTGAGGCTTACTTCGCCTACCCGGCCGACCCCGCCAAAGAACCGGTGAAGGTCTACGGGGCGGACAAGGGCATGTTCGAGAACGGCAAATACGAGGCGGTGGCGAAGCAGCTGCTGGAGGCCTCGGCCCAGTACCAGGTCAAGAACCCGGGCCTGGCCGCTGCCCTGACCGGGACGGTGAAGTTCGACTCGGAGACCTACAAAAATGGGCAGATTGCCGCCGGGGTTGGGGGAGTGATCCCGCCGCTGCTGTTCCTGGTCGTGTTCTACCTGTCGATGATCCTGCTCTCGAACCTGATGCTGAACTCCACGCTGGAGGAGAAGGAAAACAGGGTCACCGAGATGATCCTGACCACCCTGAACCCGACGACCCTGATCACGGGCAAGATCATCTCCCTATTCATGGTCGGGCTCGTGCAGATCCTGGTGTTCCTCGCCCCGGTCGGGCTGGCCTACCTGTTCTTCCGCGACTCCCTGGCCCTGCCGGAGATGAACCTGTCATCCCTGGTCTTCGAGCCGGGGCCCATGCTTATCGGGGCGCTGCTGCTCATTGGCGGGTTCACCGTCTTCACCGGGGTACTCGTGGCCATTGGGGCGATCATGCCGACCGCCAAGGAAGCCGGCACGATCTTCGGGCCGCTGATGGCCATGATGTTCATCCCCTTCTACACATTCAGCATGGTCATCTCCAACCCGGAAGCTCTCATCGTGCAGGTCTTCACCTACTTCCCGCTCACCGCCCCGGTCACCGCCCTGCTCCGCAACGGCTTCGGCACCCTCAGCCCGCTCGAGGCAGGGATCGTCATCGTCGAGTTGTTCGTCGTTGGGATCCTCATCCTGCGCCTGGCCGTGCACCTGTTCCGGTACGGGTCCATTGAGTACGGCCGCAAGCTCTCCATCGCCGGGACCTTCCGCCGCAAAGACCTGGCCACCACCTGAGGCCCGAAAAAGGGGTTGGCTGCCCAAAGGCTGGTACACGGCCCCAAGCCCTTACCGGCAGCTATGGGGATCGCGTTCCCTCTATCGGCGGTATGGGTCGTTGGGGGACTACTTTGAAATGTCTTCAAACGCCGCTTTCAACAGGAAGAGGTCTTTTTCAAATGCTTCACCCTCCCCGTGGATCAGGGCGTGAAACTCCGACGGCCCGGCACGGCCTCCGTAGTCCTGGTACTTGCGCCAGAGGTCCACAAAGTTTTCGGGGCGCATTGCCACGAACTCCCTGGCGATCTCCTGCGCATATTTGGTCCACTCCATGCTCAAGATTACTTCCGGGCACCGCCCAACCGGAGCCAGTTTCCTCCATGAGGATGCTGGTGCAACGGCAGCCATGACTGCGGAAACTGGAGGCACATGAAACTCACTGCCTACATCAAAGACGCCGCAGATGGGTGGTTTGATCTTCGGACGCTTGAGCTGTCGGAGTTGCAGGCCACCGCCCACAGGGTTGAGGACATTCCGGAAGCAGTGAGGGAAGCCGCGGCCAAAATAACGGGCAAGCCCGCTTCGGAATTCGACGTCGAGGTCAGCTACTAACCTCTACGTCAGGATGTGGGCTGTCCTCCTACGAAAGTGCCGGGAAGGATTGCAGGAATTATGCCCGAGGCAACCTCGAAACCTTTACTGGTCCGGACTCTGATGCCCGCCCGATACCGTGCCTTGCTGGCCGCAGTTGGCCTCGCGGCCGTGTCGGTTCTGGTGACCATGACTCCGTGGCCCGGGTTGGCCGTGGTGATCGCCACTGCCCTTGCTGCTGCCATGATGATGACTGTTCGGATTCGGCTGGAGCAAACGTGCCTGTCGATCCGGGTCGCCGCCGTATTCGGAACCACCATCCCCTATAGGGACATATCTGCCGTCTCCGTGGGACCAACCACAGGAATTGTCCAGGGCATGGGTTTGCGCTTACTCCCGGGTGAAGGCACGGGCTACCTGGTTGGCGGCCCGTCTATCCGCATTCGAAGCGGCAACACCACGATCATTGCCTCATGCGCTGCGCCCGAGGAACTCGTTTCCCTCATCACCTCGCGCATTACGGGGCCAACGAACGCAGCAACCAGTCCACGCTAAGGCACCCTACGGGCGGGCAGGCATGCCTGCCCCCATTCGGCGGCTTGCTTTCCTGCGGCGGCGCCTACACGGCAGTCGCACTCCTCTGGCCCCGTGAAGCCGTATTCCATCAGGCCGTTGGACCCTGTTGAGCTCCTGATGGTCTGGACAGCTTTGGGGCACCTGCGCCATGTCAGCAGGCCTCTTCAATTTAGGAGCAGCAGTGCCGGCAGAAACCTTTTCATTAAGGCCGGCAGGTTAACTGCGCGACTGAGTCCTTTGCAGCTGGGCTGTCACTGGTCCTCCTTGCGGCGGCTGTGAATCTGGCCGCCGCACTTGCCCTGGATGACTTCACCGGATGAGGCAGCCTCTATCGCCGGCTCGCCGGGGTTCTCTTGCTTGCCGGCATGGCCGTTGCCGTCGCTGCCGTTACCCACTGCCGGTTTACTTGGTCTGTCAGGCCCGGTCAGTTGCTGATCCTTCCCGCGGCCTTGGCCGTGCTGCCGTTCTTCTCCGGCGTGCAGGCAGTCGAATCGACAGTCCTCACCGCCATCCTTGTCGGAAAACTGGCCGGTAAAGCGCACAAACGCTCACAGAGCGGTATCTCATAAGCCTTGCGACTCACGACACCGATGTAGGGGATATAGGATCCCGTGACGACGTAAAAACCCAGAATGCTCTCGACGGGATAGAGGCAGTCCTCCGCGACGGAGGGAAACGCCTGCTTCATCCCGATAGGATTGGGAACGCGCCCGACACCAGGGCCTAGTAGGGAGACCGTGTGGACTGGATCGGCTATGTCGTTGGGATTTCCTGCATTGTTCTGGGGATAATCTTCGGACGTATTGCAGCAGCAGGCAGGCGTCAGAGCCTTCCACTTAGTCCTTCGGTCGGATTCCGGACCACTAAGAGCCTCGCTTCGGACTCGAACTGGCGTCAGATGCACCTCAAAATGGCGCCGGTCATGGTTCGCCTCTCGTGGATACTCTCGCTGAGCGGCACTCTGACCTTGGCACTAACCCACCTGACGCCCATAATCCCAACAGCAGCATTCCTGGCCCTAGTCGCCGCTGCCATCATCGTCCAGCGCCAGGTCACTCGAGTGGACTCCACGCTCCCCCCTCGCTAGACCTAGCGGGTGCCTCGAACACATGGCTCCGTCTCGAAACGCATGGGATATGAGAAGTCCCACTCGCTCTGTCGCGCATGGTTGTGACTCGCGGCGATAAGTGGCGGTGTTTTCGCGGCGATGTTTGTCGCATCGTTGTTGCGGGGTGGGTGCGGAGGTCGCGAAACAGGGGACCCTCAGAAGAGTCAGGTCGGCGGTGAAAGGAATCGGGATCCGCTAGGCTCCGGGCATGCCTTCCCCCTGGACTATTCTGATCTCTCTACACGCCATTGCCGCCAGCTACGCGCTGATCTTCGGAGCCGTGAACCTGCTACGACGGACGAAAGGAGACAGCGTTCATAGGACCGTGGGTCGAATCTGGGTTGTAGCTATGTACGTCGTAGTTCTGACCTCGTTCGGAATCAGGACCATCGACGGTGGGTTTAATTGGCTTCACGCACTCTCAGCGCTGACGTTCTGCACACTGACGGCAGGACTGTGGGCCATCTGGAAGAGAAACATCAGGGCCCACCGGGGGTTCATGACCGGAAGCTACTTTGGCCTGCTTGGAGCCTTCGTGGGCGTTCTCGCAGTGCCATCGCGCCGCATTCCCCAGCTCGCCATCCATGAGCTACCCCTCCTGGGGCTGCTGATCCTGGTTCTGCTCGGCACAGCGGCAATGACAATCTTCGGTATCGCCCAGCTCCGCAAAACACGAACGATCTCAAGCGCCCGTTAGCCGATCCTTCAGTTAATGGTCGCGGGACGCTTCCTCTTTGGGGCCGGAGCACGTTAGGGCTGATGCGCCGCAGCTACTAAGGTGCCACTAGAAGTTGGCGGATGCAATCACGTAGATCTGCAAGAACTTCCGTTTTGGGATTGCTGCGTGCGAGAGCTGCAAGGCCGCGGCAAGCAAGACCAGCGTCGGTGAGTTCTCCGCTGACAAGAAAATCCATGAGTTCCGAGATAGGAAGAAGGTGCACGTGGCCGGATTCAGACTCATCCCAAGTCGTTACAAATTCTTCGGATGCGTTAGCCGCGATTACAAGATGCTTACGTCGTGACGAGTTTGCAGCAAACCATTCTGAACCAGCGTAGAAGGCTGATTCTGGGTGGTAGCCGGTTTCTTCTCTTAGCTCTCGAAGCGCTGCATCCATGGGTTGCTCGTCGCTATTGAGGTATCCCCCGGGGAGTTCGAGGAGTGACTTCTCGGGTCCAACGCGGAACTGTTCGAAAGGACGACGTGGCTTGCTGCGGGTGTGAATGCAAGTGTCGCTGCAGAGTCACGGCCGGCAATGACGTCCCAGTCGGTCACGGCTCCACTTGGTTCTTCATAGGTTTGACGGTTGATCGTCACAAAGCCTTTGTAGGCGGTCGTCGTTCGGATCTTCTTCCAGGTGTCGCTGGCAAGCACAGTTCTCCTTCTCGGAGTGGTTAAACAGTCTCGATGCCTGACGCAACGACAACCGAAGCTGGCACGCCCAAGGCAGCGAAGGGAAACATGACGGCAACAATCGGCAGTGACCGTGAAGACTTACCTGACTATGAAGGGCTGGGCTTTTCAGCCGCGCGGTTGGTCAGGACTGCTTTTGAAGCAAAGACAACGCCTGCCAGAAGAAGAATGACGGCCGAAAGCACGAGATACCAGGTGCCGGCGGAAGCCATCGCGGTATAGACGCCTAGGAGAGAAAAAATAACTGCCCCCAGCGACCAAATGAGCGTAGCTCTCTTGGAGTTATTCATGAGCCAAGCGTAGGCCAAAGGCCAGATCGTGCGGCCTGCTGGCGGGGCCGAGCGTGGTTCCAGTGCTTGGCCCCGCACATTTTTTCAGAACTTCAGTTGCGGTTGTGGCCATGTGCTGGCCGAGGGAAGAGCTGACGACGTCTCGAAAAACAACAGCTTTTCAAGACACTGACCCCGAGTCTCGGGAGGGCCAGCGCCGGCCGCGCAAGCGGGCGGAATGACCGGGTACCCGGCGTCTCGTAAAGGCGTCTCGCGGTAAATCGTCCCGCCGCGGGTGCATTGGGGGCTTTTCGAGTCAGAATTTCTTTGTGAGGCAATTGGGTTACACCCGCGTGAGTACTTCCAGCCAGGACGCCCAGCTGCAGCTGGATGCACTGGTCGCCGCTGGTGTGCAGAAACGTGATGTCTTCGCCGATGTGACCTCCGGAAGCAAGACAGCGATCGAACGGCCCGGAATGAAAAGGCTCCTCGAGTACGCCGAGGAAGGCGACACCGTTGTCGTGTGGCGGGTCGACCGGCTGGGTAGGTCTCTGATCGACGTCCTGAACACCGTCGCCCTGCTCCGCGGCCGCGGTGTCCAGATCCGGTCCATCTCCGATGGCATCGACCCTGCGAGCTCGACCGGCCGGTTGATGTTGAACTTGCTCGCAACCCTTGCCGAGTATGAGCGCGAGCTGATCACCGAGCGGGTCAACGCCGGCATCGCGGCCGCCCGGCAGAACGGAACCCGCTTTGGTCGGCCGTTGTCCGACCCCACCGTCATCGCGGACAAACTCGCGGTCGCCCAGGATGCCCGCGCCAAGGGCCGCACCGCCGAGGACGCCGCCTGTCTCGTTGGCTGGAGCCGCGCAACGCTCTACCGCCACCAGCAAGCCCATGCTGCACGCGAGAGCACCACGACCTAGACCGGGGTCCACGCGCTGAAGGTTCCGGTTTTCGGCCTCCTTAGCCAGCGCCTGGGTCTACTGCTCGGACCTCGCTTCGCTCGGGCTGTAAAGGCGTTTTTCTGTTTTTGCTGCTGTCCTGCGGATCGTACGTGCCCGCTCCACCGGCTCAACCGTCCTGCGGACGGCTGCGCAGCCGATGCCTTGTGTCGGCGCTTCGCTTATTTCCTCCCACAAGCCATCAGCTGCTTGCCCTTCGGGTTGCCCCGGTTCCGTCGGGCACAGCTACGCGTTGCTCCGCCAGCAGGCAAAAAACGCCCGGGGGAGAGGGGACGCTGGCCGGTCACCAAGGCCGCCCGCTCACCGGATCCTCAGCAAAGGACGAGAGAAACCATGAACGATCGCATTGCACGCGCCGCCCTGACCCGCCTCTTCGAACCCGGCGACCGTGTCGGTCTTGCCCTCGTGGGCAGGCTCGGCGCGTACGCCGCACTGCGGCTTGCCACCGGCGCCCAACCCGCCCACACCCTCCCGGACATCTCGGCCGAAGAACTGTCAGGTGCGTTGAAGCGCTGGGCGCCCCGCGTGCCTGACCTGGACCCGGAGAAGGACCTGGCCACCATCGAACGGCTGGGCGGAGGGTTCCTTATCCCGGGGGATGAACACTGGCCGGAAGGCCTGGACGACCTGCCCGACGCCCCATACGGGCTCTGGTACAGGGGCAACATCGACAACGGCATCCCAGCACCTTCGAAGTGTGTGGCCCTGACCGGGTCCCGGGACTCCACCAGCTACGGCGCCTCCGTGACAGGGGACATGGCATACGGGTTGGCGCAGCGTGGAATCTGCATCGTCTCGGGCCTTGCCTACGGCATCGATGCGAACGCGCACAGGGCCGCTTTGGCCGGAAGTCAGGGAGACGGACCTGCGACGCTTGCGGTGCTGGCCGGAGGCCTTGACCGGGACTACCCGTCCGGCAACGCTGACCTCGCGGCCGCGATCCGCGGCAACGGCCTGACGCTCTCAGAACTGCCGCCCGGTTCCGCCCCCACCCGGTACAGGTTCCTGCAGCGGAACCGCATCATTGCCGCCCTCGCCGGGGTGACCTGTGTCGTGGAAGCCCGCTGGCGCTCAGGGGCGCTGAACACGGCCCATCACGCGGAGACTATCGCCCGGCATGTCGCGGCAGTCCCCGGGAGCGTGCACAGCGCCAACTCGGCAGGATGCCACCGGCTCCTGAGAGAAGGGGCGGCGGTGCTGGTGGCCGATGCGGCCGAACTGGCCGAACTCCTCGCAGGCTAGTTCCTTTGAAGGTGGCCGTCCCCTTTAAGGGGGCGGTCACCGCGGGCGGTCCGCCGTCATGGCCGGGTTGCGCCGTGGGTTGGCGCCGCCGGACCGCCGTTTCGCACAGGTAGTGCCGGCGGCCCGGGGGCGCGCGGCCGGCGAAGTCTGGGACACCGGTTAGCAGATCCGGGGTGCTGAGGAAGGGTTCGCAGGGCTCACAGGAAAGGGCGTCCGCTGGCGCTCCTTCGTCGCTGATTTCCTCCGGGAATTTCCCACCCCTTGCCCTGCGGGTAGACAGGCCTCCGTCGGCCACAGCTCCGCAAGCTTCGCCAGCAGCCAAAACAACGGTGGGGGAAGGGAAGCTGGCCGGTCACCAAAGCCGCCCCACCCACGATCATCCTCAGCAAAGGACTCTCAAAACCATGACTGATGCAATCCGCATTTCCAGCCCCGCCGACATCCTCGGTTTCATCCCGCACTCCCTCGGGTTCGTACCGCGTGAATCCTTCGTGTTCCTGACCATGCGGGGCAAGACGCTGGGCGCGACACTGCGCGTCGACGCTCCCGCGTCCGCGGAGCCTGCCGGGTTCGCCGCCTCCATGACGGAGTACCTCGCACTGGACACGCAGGCCACGGCGGTGCTGCTGGCGATCTACACGGCCACCATCCCCGAGCCCGGGAAGGAGCGCCCCTTCCACGACCACGTCGAGGCCGTCATCGAGGCGCTGGACAGCGCAGGTACCCCGCTGCAGGACGCCTGGCTGGTCACACCGTCGCACTGGCAAAACCTGCTGTGTGACAGCGAAGCCGGGTGCTGCCCGCCCGAACCGCTCGAATCCATCACCGACGGACAACTGAATGCGGAACTGGTGTTCCGTGGCAGCAGCTACCAGAAGACTCCCGGCACCAGCTACGCACCGTTCGCAGGCCCGGCAGACAGGGAGGAGCAGATCCGTCACGCGCTCCCGGGAGTGCTCGGCGCAGAGCTGACTCCGGGCCGGGAACTGTGGGCCCGGACCCTGACCCGGGGCGGCTGGTTGGACCCGCAGACCGCGGTGGAGCTGCTGGCGTGCTTCCAGCGTCCGGACCTGCGCGACACATTGTTCTGCAACGTGATCGACCCGGAGGCCCCAGACGCCGAGGGAAGCGGGAATCTGCTCGTGGGGGAGGGGATCGCCCCGGACTGGGACCGCGTGGACCGGGCGCAGGAAACCGCCCGCGACCTCATCGACGCCGCGCCGGAAGGGTACCGGGCGCCCCTGCTGACCCTGATCGGCTGGCTGGCGTACCTCAAAGGCCAGTCGTCGGTAGCCGGAGACCACTTCAAGCTCGCCCTGACTGACACGCCGGGCTACCGGCTCGCGGAACTCATGGACCAGCTGGTGAGCCGAGGAACCATCGCCCCCGTCGCAAAGAACCAGGCAACCGCCTACAAGCGGCACCGCTAAACGGATGGGGCCGGGCCGGGAAAACGGTTCGGCCCCCTCGGGTGCGGTGGCGGCCTCCCCCGCATGCGCTCCTCCGGCCGCCGATCACGCTGCCGCGGGCGCAGCCCCAAAGCCGGAAACGGGACGGACGCCGGGCTACAGTGGAAAAGGAACACGATCCACTAAGAGCCTGGGGGCAGCACATGAGCCACGAGTACATCCTGACGGACGACGACGCAGCACCTGCCGACGCCACGCATGCCCAGGACATCCTCGAGCTCTCGATGTTGACCATGCCGCAGCCAGGCGCCCCCATCGTTGATATCTCCTGGGAGAAATCCCCTCTGGACCTGTAACTTGATGCAGCAATGGCGCTGCAGCACTGGTTTTCCTTTTGCTGAGGGAAAACTGAGGCCGGCCCCAAGGGGCCGGCCTCAGCCCTTTAAACCGCGCTCCTTCGTCGCTGATTTCCTCCGGGAATTTCCCACCCCTTGCCCTGCGGGTAGACAGGCCTCCGTCGGCCACAGCTCCGCAAGCTTCGCCAGCAGCCAAAACAACGGTGGGGGAAGGGAAGCTGGCCGGTCACCAAAGCCGCCCCCGGCACCGAATTGGTCCGCGCCCGCACCCGTTCCCAGCCGCTTGACAGACATAGAAGCGTCGGAGGGAGAGGGGGAGCTGGCCGGTCGCCTTGATCGCCCCAACCCACCCACGTCTCTGCAAGGACAAAACCATGAACGCAACACCCACGCTCGAAATGCTCGACCCGGCAACCCTCACCGTTGACATCAACGTCCGCAAGGATGCCGCCCTGACCGCCGATTTCATCGCCAGCATCAAGGAACACGGCGTGATGGAACCCGTGATCGCCCACCGCAAGGACGACGGCACCGTGCACGTCCTGATGGGCCAGCGCCGCACCCGCGCCGCCGTCGAAGCCGGACGGCCCCTGATCCCGGTAATGATCATCGACTCACCCGAGGAAGCCGAACGCATCGTCACGCAGGTAGTGGAGAACATCCAGCGCGCCGAACTGACCGAAGCCGACGAGGCCGACGCCTACCACCAGCTGTCCCTGATCGGTGTCTCCGCCGCCGCGATCGCCAAGAAGACCGGACGGACCAAGACCACCGTCGAGACCGCCCTCAAAGCCAAGTCCACCGAGACCGGAGCCGCCGCCCTGGGCAAGGGATACACCATCGAAGAAGCCCTGATTCTCGCGGAATTTGAGGACGACGAGGAAGCGACCGCCGAGTTGGAGTCGGTCATCATGGACGAACCCGACATGCTCCTGCACGTCACCCAGCAGCTGCGCGACAAGCGCGACCGCGCCGCCGCGCTGGCCGCGCTCACCGCAGAGCTGGAAACAGCCGGAACCATCGTTGTTCCCGAATGCGGGTACGGGGAGGACAGCGAAACCCTTCGGGTCACGTCCCTGAAAAGGGCAGACGGCGAACCGGCCACCGACGAGGACGCAAACGCCGTTTACATCGAGACGGACTATCGCGGCGAGCACTCCGCCGTCGCCGTCGTGACCGGCTGGAAAGACTTGGGCTTCACGCTCCGCTATTACAGCGGCTACGGCACATCATCGGCCCCCAAGGGCCCCATGACCGAGGAGCAGAAGGCCGAACGGAAGACCCTGATAGAGAACAACAAGCTGATGCAGTCCGCAACTGTGGTCAGGCGTGAATGGGTCAAGAACCTGCTGGCGAAGAAGCAGGCCCCCAAGGGCTGGCAGTACTTCACCCTCCATGCGATCACCCACCACGCCGAAACCGCCAGCGGTTACGAGGGCAAGGTGGCCGCTGAAATGGTCGGGGCGAAGTTCGAAGAATCCAACCAGTGGGCGTGGAACCCGCTCAGGGACCACGTCGCCAAAACCACCGCACGCCCGGAGTTCGGACTGATCGCGCTGGTCTGCGCCGGGTATGAAAAGACCATCCAAAAGGACTCGTGGCGCTCACCGAGCCAAACCCACCGGGACTACCTGAATCAGCTGGTCACATGGGGATACACCGCATCGGAGACTGAGCAGATCATCATCGACAGCGGCGAAAAGACCGAGAAGGCCGGATAGACCACGGCTCCCTGTGCCGGGTGGCGGATCCCGAACCCCGCCCGGCACAGGCCCCAATCACCGAAGGAAGGCCAGGAACCTTCCAGAAGTCGGGCGGTCCGCCGCCCAGGGCGAACCACAGCAACCACTCACCAGCGGCGAACCGCCGTCCTGCGCCGGCAACCAGGACCGCAAAGCAGGAGCCGCGCTCCAGCAATGAGGCTGGGAAAGACCACGGCCATCACTTCAGTTAGACTGACCATAGATTTCTTGCAGAGAAACCCGAAAGGAGCCGGCACACGCCGGCTCCTTTCCGGGTTAACCGGGAGTCCCGAAGCTGGGAGCTGATTTAGCCCGGGACGTTCCGGGGATCGTTGCCATAACTGTTCTTGGAGCCGATCTGGCCATCCTGGTTCTTGATCACGTGCTCCACCTTGTCGGCCTGGGCAGCTTCCCGGCCTGCAACTACCGCTTCATCCTTGGTACCGTAGCCAGCGCCGAACGCGCGTCCGGTGCCCTCACGCGTGTTCTTCCAGACACCGTCTTCGTAGTACGTCTCGATATCGCCCTGAGCCACTGCACACTCCCTCTGCCGTCGGTACCCCGACATCTGCTGCGCAAATGCGGATAACGAAAAGCCCCGCAGCACGAAAACGTAAAGCGGGGCCTTCCAGGTCGCGCTCCGCCTGATGGGGGCCAGGCGAAGAACTCCCACCAAACTAATAGCAAGCATGCTTACTTTCAAGTCAGACACGTTCCCCATGGTCCACACCATGCGTTGTCGGCGCACCGCCCGACGTGGGCAATATTTCTTCAGCCGGGACGACACCCACTCAGCCCTGCCCGTCAAGGCCGGTGCGCACGTCGCCGTTGCTGGTTCGAACCTTCTCAGGCACAGGGGGGCTGAGACCTTGGCGAACCTGCGGGGATCACCACAGTCGCCGGCGGCGCGACCAGCCATCCGTCCCCGCGGCTCAGTGCGGAATGTCCGCTCGGATATAGCACAGAAAAGCCCTAGAATATAAGGTAAAACCTCTGTTCATTCAGTTGAATGATTGCTAAAATTGAGGTAGCAAGTCAGCCAGACGAACGAAACTTATTTGATACGAAACCAGGTACTGAAAATGACTGCTTCACCCACCGCTTACACGGTCTACACCAAGCCCGACTGCCCGAACTGCGAGAAGACGAAGGACTACTTCGACTCCAGGGGCATCACCTACACGACCGTGGACATCACCGAAGTCCCGGCAGCACTGGAGTACATCACCGCCGAACTCGGCTACTCCCAGGCGCCCGTCGTCGTGAACAACACGGACGACGAGGACCACTGGTCGGGCCTGCGCCGCGACAAGCTCGTCCAGGCGGCCATGAGTCACAAGGCAGCGTGAGGACCGTGACGGCCCCGCGCCCGGTCGTCGGGTTCAACCTCAGCCCACGGATCCCGTTGGAGGTGGACCTGTTCCGGCAGGTCAACCCCAGCGGCAGGATCCACCCCGACATTGTGGACCCTTACGTTGTGGAACCCGCCATTGTGGAACCCCTCATTGAGGACCTTTACGACGGCTACGCCGTCCCGGACAAGGGAGGGGACGACCGGTACCTGGAGACGATCAGCCGTGCCCCGCTCGGGAAGGGCGGGCTCTGGGACGCACACACTGCGAACCAGTACCAACCCAACGACCTCACCCACGACGAACCGGGTGGGACCGAACCTCAGAACGAACCCACAACACTCATCGAGAACATCACCAGCACACGAGGAAAAGGAACCATCATGGCCGGCGAAACCACGATTACTGTCATTGGAAACCTGACATCAGATCCAGAGCTGCGCTTCACTCCGAGTGGGTCGGCCGTAGCGAACTTCACCATCGCCTCAACGCCCAGGACTTTCGACCGGCAATCCAACGAGTGGAAGGACGGGGAGACGCTTTTCCTCCGGGCCAGTGTCTGGCGGGAAGCGGCGGAGAACGTGGCCGAGTCGCTGACCAAGGGCATGCGCGTGATCGTCACGGGCCGGCTGAAGTCCCGTTCCTACGAAACCAAGGAAGGCGAGAAGCGCACCGTGATCGAGCTCGAAGTGGACGAGTTCGGCCCCTCCCTCCGGTACGCGAACGCCAAGGTCAACCGCACCCAGCGCAGCACCCAAGGCGGCCAGGCCGGACTGGGGAATGGCGGTTTCGGCAACCAAGGCAACACCAGCCCGGCAGGGCAACCCGCCGCCACGCAGGACGATCCGTGGGCGACCCCGGCGACCAGCACCGCCGGCGGCTGGGGCGCCGGCCCCAACTCCGAACCACCGTTCTAGGCATTGAAAAAGAAGTAGTAGGAGTAGTAGTGTTACTACTCCTACTACTTCTACTGGAGAAGCCGCCATGACTACGAGTGTGAAAGACCGCGTGTTTGCCGCCGCCGAGCAGATCAGCGCCGAGCGCCGCCCGACCGTCTCCACGGTCCGTGCCGCCGCGGGTGTCAGTAACGCGGACGCTACCCGGTATCTGAAGGAATGGAACGAGGAGAAGCTCGCCGCCGGGGGACAGGTGGCCGCGACGCCGCCCGCCCTGCTCGAACAGGCGACCCGGCTCGCCGCCTCCGTCTGGGCCGAGGCCTCCACCCAGGCCGCCGAACGGCACACCGCCGTCGAGACGGCCTGGGCGCAGGAACGCAAGGACAAAGACCAGGAGATCGCCGAACTGGTGGCGGACCTCGACAAGGCCGCCGCAGAGAAGGAATCCGCGGCCGCCGAATTTCAATCCCGCATCACCGCCTTGGAGTCCGGGGTGAAGGCTTTGGAGCAGCGGCTGGCCGCCCTGGGCTCGGAGCTCGAAGAAGCACGTGCGGCAGAACGCGCTTCCGCTGGCGCGGCAGCGGAGGCGGAGAAGAAGCTCGCCAGCGCCGAGGCGCGCAGCGCGACTCTGGAGAAGGTACACAACGCGTTGTTGCAACGCGTCGCCCCGGAGGGCAAGGCTCCCGGTGCCTAAGAAGAGCAAATCCTTCTCGCCCTACTTCACGGAATCAGACGCCGACCAGGTGCGCGCGGCCGTCCAGGAAGCCGGCCACCTCGAGGGGTACGCGTCCATCACCGATCTGATCGAGGCGGCGACGCTGCGGGAAGTGAAGCGGCTGCAGCGCAAGTACAACGGCGGCAGGAAATGGCCGGGGGTACCCGCGGGGGAACTCCGCCCCGGGCAGCGCACGCGCGAAGAAATTCGTCACCGGAACGAGGGCAAGTAAGCATGCCTAAGTGGAGCGAGGACATTGAGCAGATGCCAGCACTTGAACCGGAACATACGAGGTTCCCGCGGCTGCTGCCTCTCGCCCAGGTCAGGGAGATCCTGAATGTCGGCATGCCAGCGGTATACGCCTTGGTTTCATCGGGGGAGCTGCGCGCCCTGCAACTTAGTGGAGCCGCTGCATGTGGCGTGTCAGTGAGGATGACCTGGAGGCCTACCTGGAGCGCTGCTACCAGGAGACCCAGGAACGCATTGCCGCTGGAACCATCAAGGCTGAAGCCTCGAGGGCGAGGATTGAAGCGATGGTCATTGCCCTTGTTGTCAGTGCCAGGTGAAAGGATCTGACAATGGACTTCGAACACGCCGTTCAGGCCTGGACCGTAGGGCAGTTGCGTGATGCCCTCGCTGGGCTGCCCGATGATCTGCCAATCATCGTCGACGTCGCCGAGGAACCGGGTGGCGATACCGTTCAGGAGCAGGTTGTCGTCCATGCTGGCTTTGGTCACGGAGTCGATGGCCGGGGGGGAGCCGTTCGTTGGAAGGGATTTTCGGATCGGCTGCGAGTTCCCATCGGGAACCTATCTGCAACCCGACCGACAATGGCCACTATCTGGCCACAGAGTCTTCCCGCCCTAACAACAACGGATTGGAGCAGGACAAGCCATGAGCGGCAACGAGACGAACTACGTAGCTGGCCTTGCAATGCGCTGGGCTGGAACGGACCCCATGGAGCAGTGGGTGAATGCGGCCCCCGAGGGTGGGCGGACACCGCTCGACGAGACCATCCGCGAGTACCTGGGTAGCCACAACCCGTTCCCTGACGAGAGCGCCGTTGAAGTTTTGCGGGGCGATGGGTCCAGCTGGGAGCAGGCTGTCATCGTTGAACGCGTTGACGTGGACGAGTGGACCGTGGAGTACAAGGACGGCGAGCAAGCATGGCGCGACCATCACGAGCTACGGCCGGCGGACCTTCCCGACGGCGATGTCCCTGCCGACGGTTAGAGGATCCAGGCCCAAAGCAGCATGAAGGCCGGCACCTATGGGTGTCGGTCTTCTGCGTCGTGGCGGATGTTTGTGATGCCGGTTTATGCGGTTGGTGCCATTGCTTAGATCACGCGGGCCTCGGGTACTTGGTGGTGAGGAGTGCCGGGGCCCGCAGCTTGTGATTGTCACCGCCGGTGACCGGGCTGGAAGTCCCCCGCGCGCCTTGGAAGCCGGCCGCGGGTTGCGGTTTCGTCGCTACCCAACTTCGCCCCGCGTGGACGGTGTGTGTCGTCCCTGCTGAAAGAAACCTGACCCGCGCCATAGGTTTGCCGGCAGCGTTCGTCTTGGTCCATGGGGAAGGGCTCCGTTGGTGACTTCAGCGTTCCCAGGCTGTGCACATTCGCCGGCCCCGGGCGGGGAGATACGCACCTCGGTGTGCTGGCGATTGTGTGCAGCCGGTCAGGGTGGGTCCCGTCGTCCACCTGTGTGCGGGAAAAGCCCGGAGGATTCTCAATAGGGATTGTCAAGGACAATCTGGGTTTTCCGTTCACGGTTCTTGGCACTCATGGTGAGGCTGAGCCGTCCACGATTGGGGGCAATTCGGGTTATCCACGGCTGAGTATTTTGGGAGCCATTGGGAAGCTCCCTCGGCAGTTGTAGCGGTGGATAACCCTTCAGGAATTGTCCCCGGTTGTGGGCAGCGGAGATCTTGCTGCCGCGGATGAAGACCCCGCCGCGCATGATGAAAGCTATCGGCTCCTAGTCGAGTTCAATCTTGCATTTCTTGCCAGTGCGTTCTCCGTGGAGTGTGAACTCGAGGTTGAGGGTTCGAATGTTTGCCGGTGGCTCGGGTAGATAGGTCCAGGATGCTGCCCATTCGGTTCCGTCCCCGGCAACTTGTCCCGAGGCCCAGTGATACTCCGTTCCGGCGTCGTCGGAGATGAGGACCTTGACTGGGTCCAGGGCCAGCACGCCTGGCATGATCGGCGCATCACCAGCGCTCTCGGCGCCGTGTTCTTTCCTCTGCTCGACCCATTGAAGACGGGCGTCTACGAAGCTTTGATCGCGACGAACGGTTTCCTGGCCCCGAACCCCTTCGAGGCTGACTTTTAAGCCAGGTTCACCTCGCACTGTTGCAACCTCAACGCCTGCGAAGCGAACGGCGATTCCGTCGCTTTCGGCAACAACAAGATCAGCGGGAGCAGAAACAAGCCTCATGGAGCCAGCCTAGCCCGCGTGCCCTAGCTTAGGGCGAGGCAGGTGGGTTGGTGATACGTGGTGTTGTCGCGGAGCATCGCCCAGAGGACATTGAGCCGCCGCCTGGCTAGGGATAGCACGGCTTGTTTATGGTTCTTTCCTTCACTGCGTTTGCGTTGATAGTAGGTGCGGCTTTGGGGGCAGTACCTTGCTGCTGATTGCGCTGCGAGGTAGAAGACGTTCAGGAGTTGTCGGTCGTAGCGTTTTGGTCGGTGGAAGTTGCCGCTGATACGTCCTGAGTCGCGGGGGACTGGTGCCAGGCCGGCGACGCCGGCCAGCCGGGCGGCGCTGTCGTAGGCGCTGATGTCGCCGCCTGTGGCGGCGAGGAACTCGGACGCAAGGAGGGTGCCGAAGCCGGGCATGCTGAGGAGGATCTCTGCCTGTTGGTGTTCGTGGAATCGGGCTTCGATCCGCTTCTCTACCTCTGCGACTTGCTCGTGGAGATCGAGGATGGTGCGTGCGAGAGCTGCTACGAGCTCGGCGCCTACGTCCTCGGCTTGCACTGTGGTGTCTTGGGCGCGGGCTGCTACCAGTGCCTTGGTGGCGATGGTTTTGGCGTTGTAGCAGCCTTGGTTGCGGAGCCAGGAGGCGATGCGGGTTTCGCCTGCCCGGCGGATGCCGGCCGGGGTCGTGTACTTGGTGAGGAGAACTACTGCGGCCTTGACCATGGCGTAGTCGAATGCTGCTTCCAGGGCGGGGAAGTATTCGAGCAGGACGGCGCAGAGTCTGTTGATCGCGCGGGTGCGGTCGCAGACGAGGTCCGTGAGCCGGGAGATGAGCAACCGCAGGTCGGTGCTGATCTGGTCGCCAGAACGGATGGGGTGAAGGTCCCGGCGCATGCGGGCCTGGTCGGCAATGATTGCGGCGTCTTTGGCGTCTGATTTGCCGTCGCCGCGGTACGTGCGGGCGGCGTGGTAAACGGACCGTCCTGGGATGTATACGAGGGTCTGGTGGTGGGCTTCAAGTACTCCAATGAGGAGCGCGGCTCCGCCGCGGTTCAGGTCGGTGGCCCAGAGGACTTCCTTGCCTGCGGCGAGGGTCCGGACGTCGTTGAGAAGTTCAGTGAGTGCAGCCTCGTCGTTGGCTACTCGGCGGGACAGCAGCCGGTTTCCTTCGGTGTCGATGAGCACGCAGTGGTGATGTGCTTTCCCGGCGTCGATGCCGGCCCAGAGTTCAGGCATGTGTCCCTCCATCGCGTTGTCCAGTTATGGGCCCAAGCGGATGGCCGCGCCGTCGTGTCCTTACATGGCGATCTGGTCGCTTCTCTCAATTAGCGGTCGAGCCATCGCGGGATGCCGGGCGGCCAATCCTTCGGAGCCGTCACGTAGAGTCCGGCCATTTAGCTTTTAGCCATACCCGGTACCCCTGGGTTGGTCGAGAGCCTACAACGCCCCCAATCCAGCCTCAATCACCGTAAGGATTTAGCTTTTGCCGTGCCCAGGTGGGCGAGGGGCAAGACTACTAGGCCCCGGTAGCCCCACCGTCGGAGGACGGCGACTCATCGGCCATTGACCGGGTGGTGGCCGGTTTGCGGCGCCGCGCCGCGGCGCCGGACTCGAGCCCGAGCTTCTTCAGCTCCTCGGGGCTCCACCCGTCCTTGGTGGCGCGGACGTAGGCGCGCTTGTCTTCACGCTCTGCGTCGGCGAGCTGCTCGCGCAGGTCGGTAATCCGCTGCCTGGTCTTGACCAGGTTCGTGACGGACTCGATGCGCGAATCCAGCAGGGCGCGGGCCTGGTTGCGGGTCTGTTCAATATCGATGGTTGGCATGCCCCCACCGTAACCACAGAGGAAGGCGGATCTGGTGGAGCGACGCGCAGCGGCGGTCCAAATTCCTGAGCGGACAAGCGCCCCCAGTCACGAGAAGCCTCGCTGACCCTGGCGGAGCAAGCTATACATTTACACGGGTGTAAATGGTGTGTCGCTCGCGGCCCTGCGGTTGCTCCCTTGGCACACTGGCTTGTGTGGTCCCCGGTTTCGGGGTCGCTGCGCTGGGCCGTTTGAGGGATTGGGGGAGTGCGTGTCTGAAGAGGATGAGAAGCCGCGCTCCAGGCTGTCGAGGCGGCGGCGTGCGAATTCCCCGGCGGGGACGAAGAAGCGCCGGGATGTGTGGGTGACCGCGGAGGAGGAAGCAGCCTTGGTTGCCCGGGCGGCGAGGGAGAAGGTCACTGTCCCGAACCTGCTGCTGACCGCTGCTTTGTCGGAATCGTCGGAGACGCCGACGCAGCGGAAAGCTGCGATGGCGGAGCTGATGGCAATCCATACGCTGCTGGCACGGGTGTCGAACAACGTGAACCAGATCGCCCGGCACGCAAACGCCGGCGACGAGTTCCCCCAGGATGCCAAGGCTGTTCTGGCGTATGTGCGTGAGGTGGCGATGCGGATTGACCGGGCGATCGAGGGGTTGATGTAGGGATGATTCCGAACATCACCCGCGGCTCGAGGATGGCCGGGCTGATGGTGTATCTGGTGTCGACGGATGCGGATAAGACGAGGAACGCGCACACCGACCCGCACCTGGTGGCGGGGGACGCGGCGATCATGGCTTGGTTCGACGATGGCGTCTTGGATGCCGATGATGCAATCGCAATCGCCAAGCACCTGGACCAACCGCGTAAGGCATTCGGTGTCGAGGTGTTGCAGAAGGATTTCCGCTGGGACCCGGTGACGAAGGAACGGGTGCCGAACGGGCACAAGCACGCGGACGTGTGGCACTGCTCGTTGAGCCTCTGCGCGGAAGAAGGCGCCCTGACGGATCAGCAGTGGGGCGACATCGCGAACGACTTCGTGGACGCGATGGGCTTCACTGAAGCGAGCGGCAAAGCCCAGTGCCGATGGGTCGCGATCAACCACGGTACGAGCGAAAACGGGAACCACCACATCCACATCGCCGTGTCCCTGATCCGCGAAGACGGCACGAAAGCCTCCACCCACGGTGACTACAAACGCGCACAGCGGACCTGCCGGGAACTGGAAACCAAGTACGGGCTCGAAGAGCTCTCCAGCGTGCACGCCACCCGCGGGTACGACCGGGCCGAGAAGGCCACCGCGGCACGCGATGAACGGGAAATGCACCGCGCCTCCCTGGCTAGGAAGGTGCGTGCCAGCGCCACAGCGTCGGGCACTGAAGCGGAGTTCATCCGCCGCACCAGAGACACCGGCCTGCTGGTGCGTCCCCGGTATGCGAAGGACACCACCGACGTCATCGTCGGCTACTCCGTAGCCGAGCGCCCTAAGCCGGGGGAGCGGCCGATCTGGTTCGGCGGCGGCACCCTCGCTACCGATCTCCGCCTCGGCCAGTTACGGCAGGAATGGACGGACAGCCCGCAGGCCTCGATTGAGGCAGCGGCCGAGTGGAATGCCGCCGCCCGGAACAAACGCAAAGCCAACCCCCGCGGCCCGGAGAAGGCGACACCGGACCCGCAGCTCTGGGTTGACTACACCCGGAACGCCGCCACCCTGGCGGACGAGCTTCGCAAGATCCCGCGGGATGATCACGCCACCTGGGCCAAGGCAGCCCGCGATGTTTCCGGCGCCTTCGCAGCATGGTCTTACAGACTGGAACCGACCCCGGGGCCACTGGCCGCCACCGCAGCTGAGCTGTCCCGCACGGCTCAGCTCCGAGCCCCCCGGGAGCATGGCAAACCCGTTGCGCTGCCGTCCATTGCCGGTACCGCCATGTTGTTCATGGCGGCGTCGAGCAAGAATAGGACAGCGGCGCAGACGGCCCTCATGGTGCAGCTGATCAACACCGCGTTTGCGGTGTACGAAATGCACGCCCAGTCTGGCCGAGCCCGGGAGGCCCAGCGCATCCGATCAGTGGTCGAAAACCAACTGGCCCCGTTCACTGCCACGATGCCCAAGGCCGTCCGTGTAGGAGCAGAACAGCAACCTGCCCAAGCGACTGCGGTGCGGCCGAGGGCAGTCGATATTGCCCGCCGCGGCATGGCCCCGATCCGTCCCGGTTCGGTGATTCCCACGACAGCTACACCCGCAACACCAGCGAAGACCTATCAGCCCAGCCGCGATACCGGGCCGGGACTCGACCGATAAGAATCACACCACTAATGCAGGGGGAACACCATGAGTGAATCAGATGGCATCGACGACTTTCTCGATAGCGGAATGCGGCAATCCCTGATGATCGCCTCACGCATCGCAGAGACGCTGGCCCGCCGCCGACAGGAAGCCCAGCGACAGCAGGAACACCTGGAATACCAAGCGGCACAGGAAGCACAGACGCGCCTTACAGCTGAACGAAGTTCAGCTCGGGCCGTCCTCGCACCCGTCCAGAAGGATGACTGGTGGGACGCGGCCCAGCCAGCCGATATCGCCACCGCACACGCTGTCGCTGAAAGCTGGAAAGACCACGACCCTGCCGTCCTTGAAGCCTCTACAAGAATCCGCGAAGAAGTTCTCGCCCGGTATGGAGTCGACACAGACGACGTCGGCACGGACACCGCCTACCTTGAATCGGGGATCGCGGCGACTATCGGGACCGAGAAGGCCCGGCTGGACGAGCTCGCGCGCAGCCAGGAAGAGACACGGAAAGCCGTTGCCGAACATGAGAAAGCTATGCAGCTGATCGCCGCTGCGCAGGCAGAAGAACTTCGAGCCCAGGCAACGAAGCTGGCACCTGAAATGGAGCGCCACCAGATACCCGTGGAGTACTTGGCAAACCCCGAACTGGTACAGGCCTTGCAGCGCGCCCACAACGCCAAAACTCCAAAAGCTGCTGCGGCCGCTGACGTCGACATCAAAGAGCGGCTGTTCCTCATAGGCAAGGACGGCATCAACGGCCCCGACATTGAGCAGCTACGCAAAGAAACCACCGCGAACATCAGCGGGGCCAGCGAATTCCACTTCAATGATCCCCAGTTCGTGAAAGCAGCCAAGGAGATGCACGAAGCCAAGCTCCTGGCCGAAGGCGGATTCACAGGCTCTCAAATTGCATCAATGGAACAACGGTATGAACGGGCCGAGAAGGAACTCTTCGCCCGACTCGAAGGCGTCGGCCGCGAGATCGAAGACCGCGTCACAGGCAACGACAGCAGTCAACTGAAAGACCAGGCACTCACAGCAGAAACCGCAGCATCTGCCAGCTACGGTTCAGCTGGACACCACGCGAAATTCGCGGAGTCCCTGGAGGACACCGGCGCCAATGAAGCGCAGATCCGCGGGCGACTCACTGCGGCACGCAGCGAAGGCACCCACCCAAGCGCTGCGGTCACCATGGGCAAAGGCGCGGCCAAAGCCAGGAAGACCCGTGCAGGGGCAGCCGCCGGGGCCGAAAGGTCCAAGGGCGGCCTCAGCAGATAACCCAGCGGCCAGACAAGGGGAGGGGCTGCCAAAGCGCAGGCCCTCCCCTTCCCTTGGCTTTACGGTCTAACCGGTACCCAGCTTATGCGGTCTCCGTTGTCGGCCGCCGCTGCGGCGCCTGCCTTCGCGCCACCCCGGCAGATGCTCGTTCAGCAGTGCTTCCTTTTCCGCGGCCATCTTCCTCTGCTTGTAGTTGATTCGCTGACCATGCAGCCACACACCCAGGACGCGTTCGTCCGCATCCGGGGTCTTCTGGTGACGCGGCCAGTCACCGCCAGCTTCCCGGAGGTCCTTCACCTGCTGAAAACGCTTCTGCCATCGGGCCTCATCTTCAGCCTTCTTAGGGGAGGCTTGATCCCAGCCGGGAATGACGTCCAGGCCGTCACGGACAGCGGGGGAGAGGGTCCTCTTCTGTGCTTCCTTGCGCCGGAGGTAGAGCCACCTACCCAGCGTCGCCTCCCGGGGCGACTTGGCACGGGCGGATGGCAGCCGGCCGTCAGCTCGATAGAAGGCAACAACGTCCCGCATCACCTGCAGCACCGACGCAGACGGTCCCACGGGCTTCGGCAGTGCCGCCGCGTGCTCTCCCTCGAGCCCGGATTCGATCTTCTTCGCAACCTGCAGGTGATAGCGCACGGTGGTAACCGGCGCCGAATCCAGCACCGCGATCCTTGATGGAGGAATACCCCGCCGGTACATCTCCACCCACTCAGGGTGAGGAGCGGCGCGCCGGGTATCGCTCATGCCTGGTGAAAGTCAGCCACGGTCATCCCCTAATGTCTCCTTCAAAATAATCTACTGACGAAGCCCGCGCAGCCTTGCCTCACATGCTGGAGGATAACAAGCCGGGTGTCCTGCGACAGGCCAGTCGCGAATCCGGCTGAGGTTTCCTGTTTGTGCCACAACCTGTGGCACAAAGGCACGTTGCCAGGGGTCGGCTCCGGACCCGTATGCGGCGGCTTACCCTCGTCGTCGGGCCCGGGCAGTAGTCCAAAGCTCTTTGGACTATTGCCCCGTTGAGGGGCTCCAGAGGTTGTCGGGCGGAGCGGTTAGGGTGGGATGCGTGCCTTCAATTGAGCCTGAACTGCCGAGCGACTACGCAGGGACTCTCGAGTCCCTGAAAACTTTGGTTGCTTCCGCTCGGCTCCGTGCACAGCGAGTAGTGAACGCGGCAATGATCGAGCTCTATTGGAAAATAGGCCGGACAATCCTGGAACGGCAGCAGTTGGAACCGTGGGGGAGTAAGGTCCTCGGCCGCTTGGCCGATGACTTGCGCCGGGAATTCCCGGACATGAAGGGGTTCTCGCGCAGAAATCTGTACTACATGCGTGCCCTTGCGGAGGCATGGGCCGGCCCGGGCGAATTTGTGCAGACAGTGTCCGCACAAATCAGTTGGAGCCACAACGTCGCCCTGCTCGACCAATTGCGGGACCAAGAACTGCGTGAATGGTACGCCCACCGATCCGCACGTTATGGGTGGACTCTTTCAGTTCTGGAGCACCAAATAGCCTCCCGACTTCACGAACGCGAAGGCTCCGCGCCCAATAATCTCGAGGCCCGTCTTCCCGGGGAGGGCACAGCTCTGGCACGCGAAGTCGCCAAAGACCCATTGGTGCTGGACTTCCTGGGCCTCACATCAGAAGCTGACGAGGCCGCCATCGAAGAAGCCATGACACTGCGCATGGCCCAAACACTCATGGAATTCGGAACAGGAATGGCATTCGCCGGCCGCCAAGTCCATCTGGAAGTCGGGGGCGACGATTTCTACATCGACCTCCTGCTGTACCACATACCCACCGACCGGTATGTCGTCGTGGAGCTGAAAGCCGGCAAGTTCAAGCCGGAACACCTCGGGCAGTTGAACTTCTACGTCTCTGTCGTCAACGACAAGATCAGGCTCCCCAGACAGCGCCCGGCAGTGGGAATTCTTGTGTGCGGCTCCAAGAACCAGCACACTGTCCGATACGCCTTGGACGGCTCGGCACAGCCGCTGGCAGTAGCGTCCTACACCTACGACACGCTCCCTGAGGCCGAACAACAGGCCCTTCCGTCGCCCGAAGCGATAGTCACAGCGCTGGATCTGGACAACGAATAGTCGACCTCGACGAATTGTGCAGACACTGTCTGCACAAATCAGCATCTCGCGCTCGAGCCATCCCGCATGGCCTGTCTCGGGGGAACTTGCAGCACTGGCATGTAGGGGGTCCAGAAGACTGAGTAAACGTCCGGCTGAACTCTAAGACCCGTTCACTGCCGAGTGCCGAAATGCCGATTCGGACTCTATTCTGACAGCCCTGTGAGGACTTACTGACGTCAGGTTGGGGTGTACTTCGAAATGACGTTTTGTGGACCCAATGTCCGACGTCTCGGTCTACTGTCAGTGCAAGGCCACATGCCACGGTTAGGAGCCTATTTATCTAGTTGGTTCACCTAGGGAAATCTGGATGATCATCGCCCAGGGTCGTAGGTTGGTCCCTGTCAGGGGCGTGGTCTTCGAGAAGCAATGGAGTTCAGCGGTGAGATCATTGCCAGGCTACTTGCATTGCCAAGAGGTGTCCGGAGAGGGTTTTGCCGTGCGGATCGACCGTGTGTGACCGGGTGACGCCTCCGGTGAGTACTCCGCGGAGAACAATGGATCCGGCAATGAGCTTGGGTGCCCAGTTGACGCTCACGGCTGCTATGTCTGTTCCGAAGTGCTCGGCCAGGACTTCCTGCGACAGGACTCGGGCGAGTTGTGAAAAGTCTTCTGCCTGATATGGGGCGATCATGATGATGGAAGTGTCGCCTTTGTCTCCGGCCCGGGCGTGAGCGATGGAGGCCAGGGGTACGGTTTGTGGATTCATCAGAATATTTCCACTTTCGGTGTGACGGCTTCGCGGGGGATCAGGGTGGAAACTATGCCGATGGTTTCTTTGATGTTCATGGCGGCTCCGCCGCCGCCGGCTGGACCGTTGGTGTAGAGGGATTCGACTTCTTCGCCGAGTGTTAGCGCTTTGCTGTGATTGAAGGTGCGGAGGGAAATCCTGGTTCGGACTTCGGCGGGTTCCTGTGATGGGCTCCACCAGGGACGGGATGAGTTGTGCCCGAGGAAGTCGCAATGTAAGTCGTCAGGTGAATAGCCGTAGAGGTCAGCCCATCGTTCAGCAACGATCTCGAAGGCCATCTGGGCTCTTTGAAGACAACCAGGTCCTGCATAGCTGATTTCAGCGACGGCCAAATATCCGTCTCTGACGCCTACGCTGACTTTGAGGGTTTCTGGGACGCCCGTCGGGAGTGCTCCGCTGACCCTCACCTGATCAGGGCCGGATTCCGTGATACTCACGTGCGAGAGGTCCAGGGCCACGTCTGGGGTGAGGTAGCAGGCAGGGTCGTCGATCTCGTACAGCAACTGTTCCAACGTGGTCCTGCGGTCCAGCAATCCTCCTGTCCCGGCAACTTTGCCGAACGTTGCTGCGCCGTTAGCTTCGACGTCGGCATAGGGGAAGCCGAGTGTGCTGAGTCCTGGGACTTTCTTCGCGTTCCCGTCTGCAAAGTATCCGCCGGTCAGCTGCCCCGAACATTCGAGCAGGTGGCCGACGAGGGTGCCTTCTGCCATGAGGTCAAGGTTGGTGCGGTCCCAGCCAAAGCGGTGGGCTATGGGCGCAAGGAACAGCGAAGCGTCACCAACACGGCCGGTCACGACGACGTCTGCCCCGGCGTCAAGTGCCTCCAGGATTCCTCCGATTCCCAAGTAGGCATTTGCAGAGATCAATCTGTCACCTAGATCGGACAGGGAGTCGTCGGTGCCCAGGATCCGGGAGTTCTTCAGGTCAAGCTTTGTCAGCACGTCGTCGTTGGAGACCGCGGCAACGGTGGTTCCGGTGTGACCAAGTTCCGTTGTCAGCGCCTTTACTGCTTTTGCGCCGGCGGAAGGATTTGCGGCGCCTGCGTTTGTGAGGGTGACTGTCTTCCTTGGCAGCATGTACGGAAGGGTGCCTCGCAGCCGGCGCAGGATTCGACGATCGTATCCTTCTGATTTGCCCGATTGAGCGTCATGGTGGGCCAGCGCAATCGTCCGCTCTGCGAGGCATTCGAAGACCAATGCATCGAGGGCGGCATGCTTGGCTAGTATCTCTGCCGGTTCGTACCGGTCGCCGGCGAAGCCGCTTCCAGCGCCAATCCTGTAGGTGTCGTTAGTTGTCACGGCCGTGATATCCCGTCCCAAAGTTCGAGCAGTAGTGAGTAGTCAGCGGTGGCGTCCAAGCCTTGGTCTCCGAAGGAAAAAGCATGAAGGTCACTGGTTGTTGCGGCGGGCCAGCCTGGTTCGCCTGTGGTCACGAACGCCACAACTGCTTCGGTGATGGATGACCGGCGAGCCGCTTCCGCCGCGGTCTCCGACGGGGCGGGTATACCAAAAATGGCGTTCACGTCGCATCCGTGGCCGGCGGGTTTGGCATCGACCCGGGAGACGGCGGCAAGGTGGGCGGAGCCGCCGGCCATTGCCTGTGCCTGAACAAGTCGCGCCGCGGGGAGCCGGTATATCCAGTCGGTCAGCATTCGCTCTTTGGCAGTCCCGGGACTCTCACTTTCCTTCTCGGAGTAGTGGTTGTAGAGGGACGGAATTCTGTCGGCTGGGATTCCCCAGTCCTTCATTTCCCTATGCAGTGCGTTGCCGGATGCAGGGTCGAACGCTGCCTTGTCGAAGTTTCGGAATGATGTGATTTCATCCTGGGTTGATGAGACAAGAAGTGGTATGTCTGCCAGTTCTCCCGAGCGGAAAGCTTCCAGTGGGTGCTTTTGAAGGACGGCGTGGGGTTCCCCTGCATCGAGTACGACGCCGAGGGCTTGGGGCACGGCGCCATTCCTTGCACCGATGTCCTTGGCGATGAATGACTGCTGGGCGGCGAGGATCTCCTGCGCCGGGCGCTGCAGGAGATCATCATGCTTTCCACTAATATTTAGGGCTCCGAGCAAAATTTCTGTCTGCTGCTTTGCCTGGTCCACGGGTACCAGCCTCGACGCTGCCCCGCTGAACAAGGCCAGACGCTGGAAGAGCCCTTTGGCTGAAGGTGCTGCTGCGAGGGCTGCTGCGATGAAACCGCCGGCGCTTTCTCCTAGGACAGTGACTTTGGACGGGTCGCCGCCGAAGGTATGGATGTTGTCCTTGATCCATTGGAGGCCGGCGATCACGTCCTGTACTCCCAGGTTGGTCGCGTGCCTGAGGGAGCCGCCTTTGTCGGCCAGGTAGCTGAAGCCGAGGGCGCCAACCCTGTAGTTCAGTGAGACGACGACCATGGGGCCCTTGGCGGCCAGTACCGACCCGTTGGTTTGGGGCACGGCGTTTGAGCCGCCTTCGAATCCGCCTCCGTAGAGCCATACAGCTACTGGGTGGTTGGTACCGGCGTTCGGAGCCCAGACGTTTAAGTTCAGGCAATCTTCGGAGAATTGAAGATCCTGCGGCAGCCATGGTGAAGGAAGTTGCATTGGGCTGGGGCCATAGCCGAGTCCACGCGGTACGGAGTCTTTTGTTGGTGTTGGCGGTGCGAAGCGGTGCTCGATCTCCGCGAAGCGGATCCCGAGATGAGCACGGACGTCAACATCCACCGGCCTTTCAGCGTGTCGGGTTTCTTTGTCGGTGTTTGATTGAGTCATTTTTGGGCCGCAGTCTGGGGGTTTGCTGGAACGTCGATGGTGGGAATCGCGGATATGAGCCGTTTGGTGTATTCCTGCTGTGGGTTTCGGTAGATCGATTCTTTTGTTCCTTCTTCAACGAGGTCGCCCAGGTACATGACGCCAATCTGGTCTGAGAGGAATTCCACCACCGATAAGTCATGGGAAATGAAGAGGTATGACAGGCCCATTTCGTCCTGAAGATCCCTGAGTAGATTCAGTACCTGGGCCTGTACGGAGACGTCCAGGGCGGAAACGGGTTCGTCCCCGACAATGAGTTTCGGTTCCAGGGCCAGGGCTCTGGCGATCATGATGCGCTGGCGCTGGCCGCCGGAGAAACTGACGGGTTTCCGCTCCAGTGCCGCTTGGGGGAGTCCGACCTGGTCCATGAGTTTGAGAGCCCGCTCGCGGCGTTCCTTCGGGGTGTGCATCCGGTGGATGACCCACGGCTCGGTGATGAGTTGTTCGACGGTCATCCGCGGGTTCAGTGCACTGTATGGGTCCTGGAAGATGATTTGGACATCTCGCCGGTAGGCAAACTTTTGTGCGGCGGTCATGGTGGAGACGTCGCGTCCGTTGAACGTGATTGATCCGGAAGTTGGCTCTGTGAGGCGGGAGACGAGTCGGGCTACGGTGGATTTTCCGCTTCCTGATTCCCCTACAAGTCCGTAGGTTTTGCCCTGTTCGATGTTGAAGGAGACGGCCTTGACTGCTTCTACAGTCCTCTTCCTGAAGGATGGGCCTGTATGGAAGGTCTTGGTGAGGCCGCTGACCTCAAGGATGTTGCTCATCGTGTTTCCGTCCCTATATCCCGGCGTACCCAATGGGAGTCGCTTTCCTGAACGAGTGTGGTTTGTGGCCGTTGATCGCGGGGAACAAGCCGGGCGTCGCTCAGCCACGGGGCGGTGCTGGCGATCGTGGGTAAGCGGTCCCTCTTGTCGCCCAGTTGCGGTATGGCTGCCAACAGGGCCTTGGTGTAGTCGTGCCTGGGGGAGTGGAGGAGCTCGGTGGTGTTTGCCGTTTCCACGACTTCGCCGCCGTACATAACGGCCGCTGAGTCACAGACCTCGGCGACGACGCCCAGGTCATGTGTGATCAGCAGCAGGGAGAGGCCCATTTTTTCGCGTAGGGACTGCAGCAACTCGATGACCTGTTTCTGGAGGGTGACATCCAGTGCAGTGGTGGGTTCGTCAGCGATCAGAAGATCCGGGCTGCAGGAGATGGCCATGGCGATCATCACTCGTTGGCGCATTCCGCCGGAAAGCTCCCCGATGCGGCTATCGGCGATTTGGCGTCCCTTCGACAAACCTACGAGGGACAACAGGTCACGGATGCGTTCCTGTCGTTCGGCTTTGGAATAGTCAAAGTGGGCCCGGAGTCCTTCGCCGATCTGTTGCCCCACGGTCAGCACAGGATGGAGGGAAGACATGGGCTCCTGGAAAATGAAGCCGATGCGCCTGCCTGCCAGCTGACGCCGTTTTTCCCAGGGCTGGCCGACCAGTTCAATATCGTCGAACTGGATTGACCCTGATGCCCGGAGCTGGGGGGCCAACAGGCCGGCAATGGCAGAGGCAGTCAAGGATTTGCCGCTGCCGGACTCGCCCACCAAGGCCAGGGACGCGGTCCGGGGCAGTTGAAAGGTTACGTCGCGGACAGCGTCATAGGGCCCTGCCGTCACGGAAAGGTTCCGCACCGAAAGGAGAGGTCCTGTACCGGTCATGTTCTCTTCGAGGCCTCGTTGGTTTACTGGTGCTGTCATTTGATTTTCCTGGCCAGTTGGACGCGGGGATCGACCACCGCGTAGAGGAGGTCAACAAGGAGGTTCACGACGATGATCACCAGGCCTGTAAAGAGGACAATGCCCTGTACCAGTTGATAGTCGCGGCGCTGGACTGCGTCCAGCAGGAGCCGCCCCATCCCCGGGAGACCGAAAATCGATTCGACCACGGCGCTTCCGGAGATGAGGCTGGCGCTAAGCAACCCTGCGACAGTGAGTATTTGAAGGGAGCTGAGCCGGAGGATATGGACCCGGTTGATCCGGCGCAGAGGGATGCCTAGTGATTTTGCTGTCGTGACGAATGGTTCCTGCATGACGTCAAGGATTGCGCCGCGGGTGATGCGGCTGACGAAGGCTGTTTCCCCTAGGCCAAGGGCAAAGGCTGGGAGGATGATGGACCGGATGTGGGGCCACGCTCCGGCTGACCACGGCACGTAGCCTCCAACGTTGAACCAGTGGGCTCCGACCGCGAAGACCAGAATCAATACAAGAGCGAACAGGAATTGCGGAACGGAGATCCCGACGATTCCCAGGGCCGTGGAGGCGCGGCCTCTCCTGGTGTTGCGCCGCAGAGATGCGGAGCTTCCGAGGGTGACTCCGAGCACCAAAGCGATGATGAGGGAGAGCACCCCGATTTCCAGGGTGACGGCGGCGTATTGGGGAATTACTTCCACGACGGCCCGGTGCAGGAAGAGGCTGCTGCCCAGGTGAAGTGTCAGGACGTCACCGAGGAATTTCAGGAACTGGGCGATGAGGGGCTGGTCGAGGCCAAGCTCGGTCCTAAGCCCCGCAACCTGCTCAGGCGTTGCCTGATCGCCGAGAAGTATTGCGGCGGGGTCACCCGGTGCGAGCCTGAGGAGCAGGAACACCAGGATGAGGGGGACGGCGACGGTGGGCAGGAGCGCCAGGACGCGTTGAACGGCGTAGGAGAGCATTTACTTATCCGCCTCACGTGGGTCGAGGATGTCTCGGCTGGCGTCGATGACGATGTTGACCGACAGGACTGTGCCGATCAGGGCCAGGCCGGGGAAACACCACATCCACCAGGCAGTGCCGAGGTAGCTGCGGGACTCGGCCAAGGCGGCACCCCAACTGGGGACGTCCGGCGGAAGTCCTGCACCAATGAAACTAAGCGCGGATTCCACCAGGACGGCAGCTGTGAAGACGATCGCCGCCTGGACCAGCACAGGCGTGGTGCAGTGCGGGAAGACGTACCGGAAGAATATCCGCCACCGGCCCGCCCCTGCCGACCTGGCTGCGTCGATCATCGGCAGTTCCGAGACCACAAGAGCGGTGCTTCTGACGACTCGGGCCACGCCTGGAAAAAACACGACCACCATACTGATAACGACAGTGACGAGGCCTGGTCCGAGAATGGCCATCAGAGCCAGGGCGAGCACAATGACGGGAAAGGACATGACCCCGTCGACGATGCGCATGACAATGAGATCCACGGTCCGGAACATGCCGGCGGCGATGCCAACGGCCGTGCCGATCAAGGTGGTGAGAAGGCAGGTGATGGCGCCGACCAGAAGGGATGCACGAGCACCGTAGACGACCCGGGCCAGACCATCCCTGCCCAGGTTGTCAGTTCCAAACCAGTGGGCTGGGCTGGGTGGTCGCAGCCGTTCGGTGGCAACAAACGAGTTCGGGTCACCCACAATCAATGGGGCGGCGGCTGCCGCGAGGACCATGAGGACGAAGAAAGCGATCGCGCCGACCGTCACCGGCCTGCGAATCAACTTCCTAAACAGTCCTGCAGGGCGCGGAAGTTCCGCAGCGGAGTGCGGGGCGGAACCCGCTGGCGTGGATACTGTACTCATAATGTCTTAGCCGTTGAGCCAGGTGTTGTAGTAGTAACCGGCCAGCTCATCGGGGCGCTGCGTCTGGGTGCGGCTGCTCACGGCGAAGAGGACCTTGGTGGTGCCGAACTTCAGGAACGGGACCTCCGTCCAGACGAGCTTTTGGAGATCGTCCCAGGCGGCCTTGCGCGCGGCGGGGTCGGGTTCGGTGGAGAGCTTGGTCAGAAGGGCGTCGCGTTGAGCGTTCTTCCAGCCACCGGGGAAGCTTTCCTGCAAGTACGGGAGCAGGACCGGATCAGCGTAGGTGGGGATGCCCGATGAGAACAGGTCGTATTTGGACGGATCCGTGCGCCGCGAAATGAGGGTGGCCTGATCCACGACCTGAACGTCAACGTTCAATCCCGCCGCCTTGAGCTGTTGCTGGGCGGGCAAAACGGGGGCGTACCAGGTGTTGTCATCCTTTGTGGTGACCCAGGTGATGGGTTGCCCGGTGTAGCCGGCGTCCTTGAGGAGCTGCTTGACCTTCTCAAGATCTGGCTTGTTGTAGTTTTCGGTGCCCGCAGTGGACGCCCAGGTCTTGTTGGCCTCCGGGATGATGCTCCCGTCAACTGAGTAGAAGTCCGGGTTGCCGAAACCGGCGCCCATTATGTCGGTCATGTTCAGAGCTGCGAGGAAAGCCTGCCGCATCCTGGTGTCAGCCATGACGCCGGAGATCTTGTTGAAGACAACGGTGGAACCACTCAAGGGACTGGTGAGCAGAGCCTTGGCCGTTCCCGAGGAGGACACGGATTCGTATACGTCCAGCGGCAGGCTGCCGGCAATGTCGACCTGCCCTGTTTGTACTGCCTGGAGTCGCGTGGAAGCCTCGGGCAGGGGAGTGAAGACGATCTTGTCGGCGTAAGCCTTTTTCTCTCCCGTTCCTCCGTCGGAAGGACCCGAGGGGGACTTATAGCCATCCCAGCGCTCAAGTTCGATGTTCTGGTCTGCCGTGTACTTGGTCAGTTTGTAGGGTCCGGTGCAGACAAGGTCGTTGACCGGACTGGTGATCGGGCGGTCCTTCACAATGGACGCCGGCATCATATACGCCGTGGTGAGAAGGGTCGGTATCGCCGCGCTTGGTTGTTTGAGCGAAATGGTGACCTGGTCCGTGCCGCTGCTGGTGATTCCGGTGGTAAGGCCCTTCAGGATCGACCCATTGCCCGGAGTCAGCAAGTAGCGGTTGAGGCTGGCGACGACATCATCCGCGGTGAAGGGCTGGCCGTTCTGGAAGGACACTCCGGAGCGCAGCTTCAAGGTGTAAGTGAGTTTTCCGTCGTAGTTGTACGTGTCTACCAGGACGGGTTTGACCTCAAAGGCGGTAGATACGTCAAAAAGGGGCTCGCATACGTTCCTGGCGGTGGTCCATGCTGCCTGCAGCGACGTGGCGTACGGATCGATCGTTGGTGGGATCGCGGACAATGCCACGGTGAGCGTTCCGCCCCTCGTGGGCTCTACGGAGGGGCCTGCCCCTCCACCGTCTGCCTGGCCGGCACAACCGGAGACCAGAAGTGTGACGCCCGTGGCCAAGGCAGCCGCCCTAATTGCGACCGTCCCTCGCGCGGTGGGGCGCCGGGAGGCCAGAAGTGACTTTGCTACGCGCTGCATCATTGCAAACCGTCCGTTCAGGTTGAGAAATTCGGTCTGCCTCGACCGTTCAAACATGGGTTGAGGACACTGTCCTCAGTGAGTACAGTAAATAGTGACGCCGATCATAAGTCAACGTCTCCATGCAAAGAACCAGCAAACAAAGATCTATAGAGTGTTTGCAGTTGAACTGCGACAGTCGCCAGGGCCACGCTCGGCCGACGGTCCAACAAGCGCAAGAAAGGACTGGCAATGACGCCCGAACGCATCGCAGAACTTATCGGTCAAGCCATCCGGGAGAAGGTCTTCGCTCCTGGCACGCCCCTGATCCAGGAGGACCTGGCTAAGAGATTCAATGTCAGCCGCAATCCGATTCGCGAGGCGCTGAAGATCCTGGCCGCCGAAGGGGTGGTCTCAATGCCGCCGGGTGGTGCAGGAGCAACGGTGCGCCGCCTCTCAAACCAAGATTTGGACGAGCTTTATCACCTCAGGATCGTCCTCGAACCGGATCTGGCCCCTCACATCATCAACGGCGCCCTTAAGAAGCACATCGATGCCCTGGCGGTACTTGCGAACCGGATGGACGATGCAAAAGAAACGTCATCCTGGATGCGGTTGAACTTTGAGTTCCACGCGATGCTGTTTGAGATCGCCGACCGACCCCACACCGAATCCATCCTTCGCGGGCTTCTCAGTGCGGTCCAGCCATACTCTTTGGAAAACATCGAAAGTCTGGGCGGACGCCCTCAGGCATCAGACGAGCACCACCTCATGGTGCAGGCGATCATGGATGGAGACGCCGGTCGACTCGCCGAGCTATTTGTCGTGCACCTAGAGACGGCCCGGGAGAAGCTGGTGGCCTCGTTCTCAGAAGAAGCAAGCCTCGATCCGCTCTCCTCACTGCGGGGGATCGCATAGCGGCCACGACCTGAACCAACTCCCGCTTACCCCGAGCTTCCCGGGTCGCCGTCGCTCGTTCCAGCGCCTGGACGCTCTAACTCGTCGATCGGCTCATGTACGAGTGGCTCGGCTCCACCTTCGACAGGACCAGCGAATCCAGCGGCATAGTTGAACAACTACGGAAACTGGAAGCACAACTGCTCTAGGAATGAGGGGCAGCGGCACCGCATGGCAAGGAAGCGCGCAGGCATGCGGTCACCCACTCACAGCTGCCTGTCCCGCACGTCCGAGTTATCAATTCATCCAACGCAACAAAACCGCCCGAACTCGTGCGGACCGATGAGACCAACTAATCTCCCAGCCCCAGATCGGCTGCAGTGCATCACCTTTACCTTAGGAAGAACCACATGGACACAACACTTGCCTCTCACCTGGCAGTCAGGCAACGCCTTGAATCTCTTCTCTTGGAACTGACGCTGGAAGAAAAAGTCCAACTTCTGACCGGGCGTGACTTCTGGACGACCTGGCCTATGGAAAAAATCGGCCTGCGGCGGATCTTGGTATCCGATGGTCCAACGGGCGTGCGGGGCGAGGTGTGGGACGAACGTCAGCCGTCGATAAATTTTCCGTCGGCGACGGCGATCAGCTCGACGTGGGATCCTGCCATGGCGGACCGTCTCGGTGCCGCGTCTGCCGTGGAGGCCAGGCGTAAGGGTGTCGACGTCGTCCTCGGACCCACTATCAACCTGCACCGTTCGCCCCTGGGTGGCCGGCACTTCGAAGCCTTCAGCGAAGACCCCGTCCTCACCGCCGACCTCGCAGCGGCCTATGTGGCAGGTGTCCAGCGCAACGGTGTCGGGGCGACCCCGAAACACTACGTCGCCAACGATTCGGAAACCGACCGCTTCACCATTGACGCCATCGTGGACGAGCGTCCCCTGCGTGAGTTGTACCTCATGGCGTTCGAGAAAGCCGTCGTCGAGTCGCGCGCCTGGCTGGTGATGAGTGCCTACAACTCGATCAATGGGACCACGGCAACTGAGAACGATCTCCTCGAAACCCCGCTGAACAGTGAATGGGGTTTCGACGGGGTCGTGATCAGCGACTGGACCGCCGTGCGCAGCGTCGATGCCGCCAAGGCTTCCCAGGACCTCGTCATGCCAGGACCAGACGGTCCCTGGGACGGAGCCCTCGTCTCAGCGGTCCGCGACGGGGAGGTCGCAGAAACCAGCATCGACAGGAAGGTCCTGCGGATCCTGCAGCTCGCCGCCCGGGTCGGCGCCCTTGAAGGCTTCGAGCCCGTCAGCGCCGCGCCCGTGGACCGTGAAGACCTGGTGGCCTTCACCCGGGAAGCCTCCGCGGCTGGCACCGTGATGGTCAAGAATGATGGGGTGCTGCCGCTTGAACTAGCCGCCGTGGGCAAGGTCGCGGTGATCGGACACAACGCGAAGTACGCCCGGACCCAGGGCGGCGGGTCAGCCACTGTGCTCCCGGAAAAGGTCGTCACCCCGCTCGATGGGATCCGCGCCGCGTTCGGTCCGGACAACGTCACCTACAGCACTGGCGCCATCGTCCAGGAAGGCGTCGCCGAACTCCCCCTGACGCAGATGACCAACCCCGCCACGGGAACGCCCGGACTGCGGGTCGCGTTCCTCGACGTCGACGGCAACGAGCTGTTCACGGAAGACCGCCGCTCCACCGCCCTCGTCTGGTTTGGCGGGGACGCCCCCATCCGCGAATCCTCCTCTGTCCGGCTGCACACCACCTACACCCCGGACGAAACAGGCTTCATCCGCCTCGGCGCCGCTACCGTCGGCCGGGCACGCATCCGGATCGACGGAGTGCTGGTCCATGAAGCCAACATCGAGGTGCACGGCACAGACATCGCCGAGTCCTTCCTCGCGCCGCCGTCCTCAACCGTGGAAATCCCCGTCACCGCAGGCGTCGCCTTGGATGTCCTGGTGGAACTGGACACTTCTGAGCGGACAGGCCCCTTGGATAACGCCCTGAGCGTCACCCTGGGCACCGAACCCGCTGACACGGACCCCGAAGAGCTCATCATTGAAGCGGCGAAGGCCGCCCGGGAAGCCGACGTCGCCGTTCTCGTCGTGGGCACGAACTCACGGGTCGAATCCGAAGGCTACGACCGGACCACGCTGGACCTGCCTGGGTACCAGGACAGGCTGGTCCACGCCGTCGCCGCAGCGAACCCGCGCACGATTGTGATCGTCAACGCCGGTTCTCCCGTCATCATGCCCTGGCGGCATGATGCTGCCGCGGTCTTGATCGGCTACTTCGGTGGCCAAGAATTCGGTAACGCGCTGGCCGACATCCTCACCGGCACCACCGAGCCTGGAGGCCGCCTCCCCACCACCTGGCCGGCGACCCAGGGCAGTGTTCCGGTTCTGAACACGACCCCGGATGCCGACGGCAAGCTCCGGTACGACGAGGGTATTCACATCGGATACCGGGCCTGGCTCAAAACCAGCGCCACCCCCGCCTACGAGTTCGGCTACGGCCTCGGCTACACCACCTGGTCTCTCGATAACATGGAAGGACCGGCAACCTCTGTTGCCCCCGGGGACAGCGTGGCCCTGGAAGTCGCCCTGACCAACACCGGCGAACGTCCAGGCAAGCAGGTCATTCAGGTGTACGCCGAAAAGAAGGACACCGCTGTTGACCGGCCCGTTCGATGGCTCGTCGGCTCGGCACCCGTCTGGGCGGGGGCGGGCGAAACGGTTTCAGTAAACCTGCAGGTCCCCACACGCCTGCTCGCTTACTGGAATAACGGGTGGGACTACGAACCTGGCAACTACCAGCTCCGCGCTGGCTTCTCAGTCACGGATCTGCCGGCAGCAACAACCATCGACCTGAAACCATGACAACGGCGCTGAGCCGAGAGACCTCTCCCGGCATGATCGAGGTCAACGTCAACGACAGCTCCGAAGAGGAGCACGCACTGAACGAGGCCATCGAGAGGATCAAGGACGCAGCCACCCGCCATCACACCGGGATCATGGTCACCCGCTTAGCACCCGGCCGGTACATCGTACGGGCGCATCCCGCGGTTCCATTTGGCCTAACACGGCAACAACACCTGTAGAGCTGTGCCGGTACCGTTGACGCCGGCGCCCCAGTCGTCGTGGGCGTCAGATTAGCGTCCAACTCATTTCATTGACAGTGGTTCGATGATGCTCTCTGAGCCCACCCTGACAATCGGAGGGGCAGGAAACAGACCGCGGTCCCGCCGGGGATCAGCCAAACAGCACAAATCGTGGGCTTGATGGTATTCACCGGGGGCAGGGGGCCGGAGATGTCACCTCTTGCGGCCCTACAGCTGGCAGAGAACCAGACCGGAGCTCCGCCGACAGGAAGATCCTCCCTGGCCAGCCGCCCTAACGTCAGCTTGGGGTGTACTTGAAGCAGAACTTGGCCGGATCCAGCAAAAACCCGGCTTGGGATCCTGGAAGCAGGCCAGGCTGGGGCTGAAACCGCCCTCAAGGAACACGCATGATCCTCCAAGCCATACTCGCCGGAGTTGCCGAAGCCCGCAGAAATCGCCGCGCGGGCGCATATCCGACGAGTAGTGGAACCGGTTCCTTGCGTTACATATTCGGTCTACTCCATTTGTTGGGTCTGTATGGGTGCGTGAAGGTCACCGCATCGTGCTCGGTTACGAGAATGCGGCCTATGCCGTCAAGCCATACCCAGATGATGCACGCGTCCTCTGAGACGTCGTCTATGGTCCCACGACAGGGCGGCTCGTCTGGGCGCGAGACAATAACACGGTCACCTGCGTTTAGGAAGACCCAGTCGTCCGTGCTCAGGGTAGGGCCGAGGTCTGGCATAACTCCTCCATCGGATTGTGTTGGTCATCGGCTGGATGGCAAGCCCTGGTCAGGCGCGCCTGAGTCTTAGCTGAGCGCCGGCGTCTACGAGGGGCGACCGGCGCTGGATACGAGGAGAGTCAAGTTGAAGGGCGTGTTCGTCCTGGTTGATCTTGCCTGAGCCGACCGCCCGCACGGCCTAGAAAACCCAGCCGGAGGCTCGACGGCGACGTCCGCATTGGCTAGGTCGGTAAAAAAATTAGTCCCGGCCTTGGATGTCCGCGCGTTGCAGCGACAACAACAACAGATCCCGGGCAAGAATCCTCTGGGCCTCTGCACGGCTTGCGTATCCACTAGCCTTTAGTCTTTCTCGTGACGCCGGACCTGAGGACCCACTATCGTTTCTGCGAGAGAGAGGATCATAAAAGATTACGTCTTCGCGTTGTCTGTCGCCGTCGAAGCAGGAAGAGGGAAGGGGAGGATCAAGCCAGGGGTTTTCGCTGGGTTGAGGGAGGATGCTGGGATACAGCACGCCCAGTATCACCACAGCACTTTCCGGCTGTGGGTGCGTTACCGTCCCTGGATTAAGGAACGGTGTGGATTCGCTACCGCAGGAGAGCTGCAGCCTTTCAGTAGCTGGCATATGGGTTTTGCTCCTCAACGAGGTTGTCTTCTGCTTGATCGTTGCGGTCATCGCTTTCTTCGGGCGATAAGTCCCCTGATCGCCCGGATGGCGGACTAAAATCACGGCTGTCTACAGGCTCGGGGTGATTGGCGTCCGGAGCTGGTTTGCAGGATTGATCATCTTCGCTAACAGCCTTGTAAGCGGTTTAGCTACCCCTGTGTAGGAGCTTGCAGGTTGTGCCCAGAGGGTGCGGGAGGGGAACTACACATTTATGGTTTCTAAAGCTGCTACGTCAAGCAATTGATACAGGGGGTGGTGCGTTGTGAGTTCAGCTAACTTAGCAGCGCCGTCCAAGGCATTCCCCGATGGGGCTACAAGGAGAGCGTTAGGCCAGGCCCTGCCCAGTTTATAGCGAAAAGGCATGCCTATTAGGGGATTGGAAAGGATGCTCCCTGCCCAGCTGATATATGGACGTGAGTCAGGAAGCCAGCCTGTACGTCGAAGACTTACTCCAACCGAGTGCACCATTTCGCTAGCGGCTTGATCGACAATGCGCGCTGCTACCGCATCCCGTTCAGAAAGTTCAATTATCTGCTTTGCATAGGAAGCAACTAACGAAACTCTTTCAATGTCGCACTGAATATCTATGTAAGCTGTTTCTATATTCGAGAAGTCCCGCTTGAACAGCTCGAGAATGGCTGTCTCCTCTCCTCTGCCATCGTAAGCTCTCATCGCGGCGTCGAGACCTTCCCGACCTATCCAGTAGCCGCTCCCGGCATCCCCCAGGATGTGCCCCCAACCATCCACCCTTGCGTAGGCGTTGGCACCAGTTGCCAGAGTTACCACTCCAGTTCCAGCAGCAATTGCAGAGCCTTGTCGCGAGCCGAGGCAACCGAGGTAACCTGACACCGAATCATGCGCCAAATGGACTGAAATTACGCCAACGGCTTGGCAGCTGAGGAGGACAGCTTGCGCATCAGAGTTGCTCGGTGTTAGCCCCGACATCGCTGCGGAGATTCGGATATTCCGCAGATTCAGACCTGACAGGGTCTCGCAGACTACACGTTCTAGTTGCGGCATAAGCGACATGTCGGTGAGGACTGGTGGGAACTGTCGCTCTAACTGCGTTTTGCCATTGCATACTAGCCTGGCGCGAATTGATGATTGACCCGCGTCGATGGCAACAGTCGGGTTTGAACTACCCATGGGTGCTCCGTGGTTCAATAAGTTTTGTGAACCCGATGGTAACTGGTCTGCAGAGTACGAATGGGATTTGCTGGTTTGGAATTGACTTTCGTCTTACCCCGGCAGTAGGAGCAGTCAGGTGTGACGGTAGAAATGAATTATTGAGGATCAAAAGACTTCCTTGGTTCTTTGAGGGACGCCAGCAAGGCTGCGGCCATGGTTCCTCACTATTCTTCGAAGTGATGGAAAACCGGATCAAGCACTATGCACAAACGTGCACGGGTGGGACTGGGGAATGCGGGGTCAAATCGGCGGTAGGGGAAGGAATCACTGTGCGTTCCTGTTGAACTGCCCGGAGGACGCCTAGACCGTCGTTGAAGCGTCGGATTGTGAAGGCCGGACGCTGAACCTGCGACTGCTTGTGGGAGTTGCTTTCACTGACGTCCGGGGTTGAGTGACGTCCGTGATGGTTCGCGGTTGCTGACCGGATGTGCGCACACTGGTCGCAGTGGACGGGGCTGGGATCCGGAAGTTTGGTGAGCTGGGCTCACCCCACCGGGCCGCCGGACGTCACGGCCGAGGAATGTCCATTGCTGTAATCCCGTCGGTCCGTGCGGTTGCTGTCTGCTGCCGGCACAGCCGGGGGGACCGTGAGCGGGCTGCCGGCCAGCTCATGCCATCGTTCACAGGTGACGCCGTAGGGAACCTCGGCGCTCAGAGCTACGACGTATTGTCCTGGTGCGAGACGGGTGACAGCGACGCCCACCTTTTTTGCCCTTGCGGCAGGCTGCAAGGTTCTGACCGCGGTGTTCAAAGCGGAGTCAAGCTCGCTTCTTGTCCTGACGCTAACTTCTAACGTTTCCGGCAGCACCTTGCTTTCTTCTTTCGGCATTGCTGGTCTTCTTTCTCTGGAAGCGTCCCGATGACACCCGGAGCTTCCGTTCGCTGTCCTTTTCCCGCATAACGGCAGCCGGCATGGGCAGGAAGGGGTGGATGCATGCTGAAGCAACAGGGTTCGAGGTAGGAGAACTCTTTGGGACGCATGACTGTCAGGGGGTAGTTGTGCGTGGTGTCGCGACGTGAACGGTGACGTGGTCCAAGGCGTTTTTCAGGTCGACCATGCCTCCACCTTCATGCCCGTTGAAGGGCCAGAGCTGGAGCCGTTTATCGGTGGAGGCATAGTTGTTGAAAGCGGCGTGGACGGTCGATGGTGGGCATGTGGTGTCCATGAGTGCGGCGGAGACGTAGAGCGGCGCCGCAGCGCGGCGCGCGAAAAATACGCAGTCAAAATTTGCCAGTGTTTCCATGGCACCTGTTACCTCGTCGCGCCGAACACGCAGATAGCTGCCGATCTCGCCATACGGTGGCCGGTCAGTTATATTTAGCGCCCGCGGAAAGTCACACAGGAATGGCACTAGGGCGGCAGCGGCGACGAGATCGGGAACCAGGCCGGCGGCCGCCAGGGCTAATCCGCCGCCCTGGCTGATGCCGACGACGCTGATTCTCGTGGGATCCACCTGCGGCAATGTTCGTGCCGCATCGATGGCACGAACCGCGTCAGTGATCAGCCGGCGGTAATAGTAATGCTCCCTATCGAGGATTCCGCGGGTCATGAATCCAGGATGGGAAGGGCCACTGGGTCCTTCGTCCCCCGTGTCACCCACAGACCATCCCGCGCCTTGTCCCCGGGTGTCCATTTGAAAGTGGGCGAACCCGCTGGATGCCCAAAAAAGGGACTCTTCTGGGTAACCCCGACCCCCTCCATATCCGACGTATTCCACGACGGTGGGGAGTGGGCCGTGGGCACCATGTGGAACCCGAAGCCAGGCAGATATCGTCTGGCCGCCGAATCCGGGAAACCGTACGTCGTAGACGTCCATTGTCGTCAGCGGCGTCTCCACGGGCGTTGCTTCCGGCCTGGAATCAAACGTTCGGGCAGCGGAGAGGGTCCGCTGCCAGAATGCATCGAAGTCAGCCGGTTCCTTCCCCGATCCCGTGTAGTCACGCATCAGCTCCAGGGATAGGTCAAATAGCGCCATGGGGTCGTGCTCCTGATCGACGATGAGAATTGAAAGAGAACTTTTGCTGCTGACGGTTCCAGGTGGGAGCTGGTTTTGTCAGCATGCTTCTACGCTCTGCCTCGTACTTTTTCTGGGGTCGTTGACCGTGATGGGGTCACCACTTCGGTCTGGGAAGTCGCGTCTCACTGCTCCTGTGGGACCTGTGACATCCGTTGTTTATCCCTTTAGTCCGGATTGGGCGAGCCCTTCTACGAACTGGCGTTGGGCGATGACAAAAACTATCAGCACAGGCACGGCGGTCATGCTGGCAGCGGCCAGTTGCACGTTCCACATAGGCCCGCTGTAGGCATCAGTGAATCGGGTCAGCGCCTGTGGCAGGGTGAACAGATCGGGGGAGGAGAGATAAACCGTTGGTTCCAGATACAGGTTCCATACGTTCAAGAACGTGAAAATTGCGACAGCTGCCAGAGCAGGCCGTGCCAGCGGCATCGCGATCCGCCACCAGATTCCTGGCCGGCCGAGTCCGTCCAGCCGTGCTGCCTCCTCAAGTTCCGTCGGCAAGGCGATGAAGAATTGCCGCATGATGAATGTGGCAAGGACGCTTGGCGCGCCAAAGGATGTGACCAGTATGAGCGGCCAGTGTGTGTTGACCAGTCCAGCGGCATTGAACATCTGAAACAACGGGACGATGGTGACTTCACTGGGCACAAGCAGACCCGCAAGCACGAGGAGAAAAAGGATATTTTGCCCCCGGAAACGGATCCTTGCGAAGGCATACCCGGCCATTGAGGAAACGAGCATGGTCAGGACCGTGACTACTGCCGCGATGTACAGGCTATTGAAGTACTGTCTGGCGAACGGTTGGAAGGTGAAAGCCTGCAGGTACCCCTGGAGGGAGGGGTCAACCGGTAAGGGTGTGGGCGGGAAGGCAAGGATTTCATTGATTGATTTGAAGGATGAGGTGATCATCCACCAGGTCGGGAAGACGAAGGGAATGGCCATAACTGCCAATAGCAGGTATAGCGCTGCCCTGGTCCATCGCTTTCCGAACCGCAGCCCGGTGCCGATGGAGGGTGCAGCGGTAAGCTCACTAGTTCTCATGGAATACCCACCTTTTGCGCATTTGCCATTGCAGGACAGTGAGCGCCAGGACCACGAGGAAGAGAACGATGGCTAGGGTCGATCCGTATCCAAAGTGGTGGAAATCGAAGGCTTGCTGGAAGAGGTAGTACACGAGGACCGTGGTGGAGAGGCCTGGACCTCCCTGGGTGAGCACTGCGATCTGTGCGAATACCTGAAGGGACCCGACGATGGTGATAATTATCGTCAATAGAAGCGTGGGCGAAATCAGCGGGAGGGTTATCCGGCGAAACACGATGGGGCCTGTTGCCCCATCAACCCGGGCTGCTTCATAGAGTTCCGTCGGTACACCCTGTAGGGCGGACAGGAACAGGACCATATTCAACCCCACATTTTTGAATATCTGCACAACGATCACGGCGGCCATGGCGGTCGGCCCGCTCTGCAGCCAGTTAGGTCCCTGTATGCCTACAGCGTGCAGAATCCCGTTGATCCCCCCGTTGTCCTGGAGCAGGAATCCCCAGACGAGGGTCCACGCGACCAGGGAGACGACGACGGGGGAAAAGAAGAGTGTTCGGAACACCGCTATTCCTCGTCCTTGGCGGTTGAGCATAACCGCCAGGAGCAGGGCCAGAGGGATGTTGATTGCAACAAGACCAACGGAGAATATGACAGTAGCGAGAATTACTTCACCAAACTGCGGGTCCGAGACGAGCTGCTGGTAGTTCGCTGCTCCGACGAATTTGAATGTTCCTGCCAGCACGTTCCATTCGTTGAAGCTGTAGTAAAAAACGAGAGACAGCGGGACGATCACGAAGGTGAGGATCCCCAGAACCTGTGGTGCCACGAAAAGATAGCCGGTGACAGCGTCGCGGCGGCGGTTCAGCCCGGAGGGCCGGCGGGATTGACGGCCGGGGGCCCGGCCCGGGGGAGCCCCCCGGGCCGGCGTTACTTTACTTAGAACAGACACGCGCGTTCCTAACCGGCCAGGAGGGGTTTGATCGCAGTGCATACATTGTTGAGCACGCTCGACACGTCGGCTGAGGGCTGCCACATCGGGTCCAGGGCGGCCTTCACTTTTTGGGAGATTTCAGCCGAGTTGGTGTGGCTGGCTTTGGTTTGACCTTCTGCGATGCCTTTGATGACTGCATTCTGGATCTGCTCTTTGGAGAGGAGCTTATTCGTGGCCGCCAGGGTGTCGGCCGTCAGAAGCGAGGTCCGGGGCGGCGGGAAGAACTGGGCGAGCTGTTTGGCGTTGGACGGGTTGGTGAGGTAGGCGATAAAGTCCTCCGCCTCCTGGACGTGGGAGCCCTTCGCCAGTGCTCCGACGCCGGCTTGCCCGACGACAGAGTAGGGGCCTTTGGTAGCGGTGGGCAGCGGCAGGACGTTCCAGCCGAACTTGGCGTCTTTCAGGAGTGAAGCGCGCGAAATCTGGGTGACGGTGAATGCGGAATCGCCTGCGAAGAAGTCCGGGCTGGTCCCAGGCCCGGGAAATGCGTGCTGTTTGAAGATGCCGTCGTGGATGTACGTGAAGGCAGTATTCATTTCGGGCGAGTTGAAGGTGCAGGATTTCCCGTCACTACTCCAGGGAGCGGCTCCCCAGGCATTCCACACGGAGGCCAGGTTGGACCAGTCAGAGTAGTTGAAGTCACGGATGATGATGCCGTCCTTATCCGTTTTGGACTTCACCACCGAGCCCAGGGCTGCCAGGTCCTGCCAGTTCCATTTTCCTTGTGACTGCAGCTCTGCCGATGTTGGAAGGCCGGCCTGTTTGAGCAGACTGTCGTTGGCGAACATCACCAAGGGGGAGGTCGAAAAGGGGTACGCGTAGAGCTGGTTGTCCTGGGCCCAGAGCTTGGTTGTTTCGCTGTTCAGGTCTGCGTAGTTGTAGTCAGGTGCGGCTTTGAGGGTGTCGGTCAGAGGTGCGAGAGCTCCGGATTTTACGAAATCTGGTGCGTCTTTTTCGAGGACCCACGCCATGTCGGGTGCGTTGCCACCGGCGATCTGGGTCGTCAGCGTTGACGTGTAGTCCGCCACCGGCAGTGAATCAAAGGTGATGTCTTTGATTTCCGGGTGGGATTTTTTGTAGCTGTCGGCAACGGATTTGAACAAGGCGAGCTGTGTCGCGTCCGAAGTCCAGGTAGTCATGCGCAGCGTGACGCTTCCAGGGGCGGCGGAAGTATGAGCGCTGCTTGCTTCGGTCGATCCTCCGCAGCCGGCAAGAGTCAGTGCCGTTGCTGCCAGCAGCGCCACTCCTGTCAGCTTCTTTGCTGGTTTCATTTAGTGCTCCTTGATTAGTAGCCGGTGATGTCGGGCCAGTGCAGTTCGACACCGGCCCCGGCGAGTAAGGTCTGAAATTCCTTCAGGATGGAAGGAGTGTTGCGTACGGCTCGGGGTTCAATCGCCCGCTCCAGGCAGAAGGCTGCCAGCCAACCTGCTGCCTCGCCGATATTCCACTCGACGGGATGGAGCCGGAACGCTCCATTGGTGAGGTGTGTTGTACCGACGTTTTTTCCCGCCGGGAGCAGGTTTTCCAGACGGACCGGGATCAGTGCTCCGAGGGGAATTTCAAAGGGTACCGATGGGACGTCAATATAATTGTCGCCACCGGTGGAGGGGTGCAGGTCGATTCGGTACATGCCGACTCCGACGCTGTCGAAAAAAGTGGAGGGCTTGCCATTGCCTCGTACGGCGACGGACAAGTCGTTTTCCACCACTGTGTATTCCGCCTTGATGCGGCGGGACTCACGTATATAGGGTGCCTGGGCAAGACCGTCGGTGGTTCCGGTGATGTCCCCGCGAAGGCGGAGTCCGGGCCAACCCTTTCCGCCGTCGGGTCGCGGCGCTTCAGTTTGCAACCAGTAGAACATTGACAGCGACAACTGCCGGGCACCTTCCAAGTGCTTTTCCGGGGCCGGGCTGTCAATGATCGAGCCTTCAAGGTAGTCAATCATCGGCCAGTTGACCAGGACTATGTCACTGTTGAAGTGCCCGTCCGTGAAAAGCTTCCGCGCCACGATGCGCCGGAAGGTCCATAGCTCCCGGTCCCCGGCGGCCTGGCTCTGGTCTGCGGTGATGGCGAGCGGATCGTCGTCGATTGTGGGTGTGAATTCCCGGGTGACGATCTCGAGGGTGCGCGGATCAGGCCCCGTGAGTGAGAGCATGGGCGCGCCCCAGAACTCCGGTTGGTAGTTGCGCCAATAGTCATAATCCCGCGGTTTCTCAACGGTGTGGTCTCCCGGGACATGATCAATGGCGAAGCACCACGAAAAGGCCTGCATATTATCCGGACTGGCAGTTTCGGGAGCGCTTGGCTCACCTGTTTGCTCCCGCGACTCACTGCCGGTGACGTATTCCGCTCCGACGAGGGGGAGTAGTTCGCCTGTTTCAGTCGCGTCCAGAACAAACGCCGCGGTGATTTGTGTGCGTTCTGACGTGAGGGCATCCCTGACGGTGACACTCGTGATGCGGACGTCGGACACTTCCGCTTCAACTGGCAACGCAGGCTGAAGAACTGTCAGCCGGCCCGTACCCAGATAAGGCGCCAGCAGAGCGTCAATAACTGCAACAGCGGCCTTGGGCTCCGCGCAAAGGCGGCTGACCAGGCCCGCACCGGGATTGAGGTCGCTTTTTGCGCGGGCCTCCTCCGTTAGTGGATACCACGCACGGTAGTAGTCTCTGATGCCCTCGCGCAGCTTCCTGTAGGACGCTGTGACGCCGAATTGTTCCACCCACGCGTGTTCATCCATTGGAACCGCCTGGCTGGTCAGCTGTCCACCCAGCCATTGATATTGCTCTGTCAGAACGACGCGGCGGCCGGCCTTGAGTGCTGCCAGTGCGGCTGCTACGCCGCCAAGGCCACCTCCGACGATGAGAACGTCGGTGTCGAGATAGTTCATTGGGCGGCTCTTTCGTTTTTGGGCGCAGCAAGAGTGGAGCCTGGCACGAAGCGGCAGCTCAGCAGAACACGCAGCTCGGAATCAGGAATCCGCTCTTTGCTCGCAATGATTTTTGTCAGAAGCTTCACAGCTCCGGCCCCCAGGTCCTCCCTGGGAGCGCTGAGACGTGTGAAATCGATATCGGTGGTACCTGACCGCGGGGGATCCCCAAGAACAATGATCGAGAGATCCCCGGGTACCGAACAACCTGCTTCGGTGGCCAGTTTCAGCAGTCCCGCGGAATGGTCCTCGGACTCGAGGAACAGGACCGAAGGGCCGTAGGCCCTGATCGCTTTCCATGCCTCGCTCAGGCCCTTCCCTGAGACCGTGTAAAACATGTGTTGTGTATCTCTAACGCCTGCAAGGCCCTCCCGGAAGCCGGCGCGACGGTCCAACACGGACTCTCCCCGGCTGTCCCTCTCCAGGTAGAGGAACCGCCGATGACCCAACTGCAAAGCCTGCTTAACGAGCTCCTTGGTGGAGGAAACGTAATCAACACCGACATACGGCACTCCTGGCGTACTCCTTCGACCTATGGCGACAAAGGAGTATCCGCCCACGGCTAGTCTCCGCAGATCCTCGCTGTCCATTTCCAGACCCAGGAGAATGCATCCGTCAGCAAACGCCAAGCGGTTGTTCTGATGAAAAATTTGTCGGTGCCCGTTGACGACCGGGGCGCTGGTGAACATCAGCAAGTCACAACCCAGCGCCTCTGCCGCGGACTCAATCCCTGTCAAAAGCGGAGTATAGAAGTCCACGGTTTCATGGGGGAAAGCAGCCTCGTACGTGAACACACCGAGAATCTGGTTCTCGCCGCCGGCGAGACGGCGTGCAGCAGGATCGGCAACATAGGTTGTCGCCCGAATCACCTCCATTACACGATCCCGTGTTTCTTTCGCGATTCGCCCCGTCGCATTCACCCGGTTGTTCAGCACCAATGACACGGTTGTTTGGCTTACACCGGCGAGCTCAGCGATGCGGCGCTGCGTCATCCTCCCCGCACCTCTTTGCCCGCCCATTTGATCCCTCCCTTACCGTCGCTAATGCGTATTATCCGATGATATACATCACGATAATGCGTATGATCCGATATTTCAATAGTTCTGCCGCGTTCCGTTTACCGGTTGGGGCGGGCTTGAGCTACCGCTTGGTGGGGGATGTGCAAAGTGGCCTGTGGACACAGGCTCTAACCAGCTCAAAACGACTGTGAGTCATTCGGACAACCGGCACGGAACGGGCGATGCCTCTCATGCGGGCGTGATCGCCTTTTCCTTGTCGAGAAGGACTACTGCGCACGCAAAGCTCGTTGCGCGGAGCACTGAGGCATGTGGAAGCACCATCCCGACCTTGACGATCCTGCTCACCCAGGACTACGAATGACAGGTCCTTAGTAACGGCCACGCCATCGGCGGCAGCGAAGGCATAAACGCTCCGCGTCCTTGATCCTCAACAGAGAGAACGGTAGCCCCTCCTGCTCCCTCGCCCACGACCGAACGCGCTCGACATGGGGCTAGCGCATGGCGATCTGGCACGCTGCCGGCGGACCGGCGGACCGCCGGCGTATGGATCCTAGGGCTCGCCGATTCCGGAAACAAGGTCGGCGCGGCCCTCTGCCAACCGGTAGGAGAGTCCGATGACTGCGGTCCGGCCCTCCTCGATTGCGGCGGAAATCACACGCGAACTGTCCGCGAGGCGCTGGGACATCTGCTTGACGTTCTCCATCACCATGTCGTTGACCCCGGTCTGACCGTTCCGCAGCGAGGTGATGACGGAGGGGGTGATGCGTTCGACGAGGTCGCGGATGAATCCCGCCGGCATCTCGCCTGTCTCCACCGCGTCCCTCGTGGCCGTGACGGCGCCGCAGCTGTCATGTCCGAGCACCACGATCAGCGGCACCCCCAGCACGGCAACACTGTATTCCAGTGAGCCCAGGACGGCGTCGTCAATCACCTGCCCGGCCGTGCGGACCACGAAAACGTCGCCCAGGCCAACGTCGAAAATGATCTCAGCCGCAAGCCGCGAGTCGGAGCAGCCGAAGATCACTGCGAATGGATTCTGCGTGTCCACCAGCGACGAGCGCCGTGAAGCGTCCTGGTTCGGATGGCTGGACTCGCCGTTGACAAATCGTTCGTTGCCTTCGCGCAATCGGCGCCAGGCCAGTGCAGGAGTCAGATTAGTAGCCATGCCTATTACATATAGGTGCAGCGGGTGCGGAAAGGGAAACTGTGACGGCCGGGCCGACTTTAAGGGAGGTTGCAACGGTGGTCGCAAGAAGTTGCGAATTCGTCCAGCTGCGTCCCGCGGGAGAGGCTAAATTTGCTGCTGACAACTGGCGTCAATCACCCATGCGGTCGGGAGTCCACGAAAATCTCCTGACCATCAACATCAAATTTCTGGCCCACCCCGCGGCGGAGACGGGGAGGCAGAGCCGGCTGGGATCATCTCAGCGGTGGCTCACCGGTAACTCCTCACCGATGGCACGCCGAGGGTTCTTCCCGGAAGCACCGTGCACTCCAGCAGCTGCCTGGTAGACAACGTCGGCCCCTGCACACCTTTGAGTATTTGATCGAGAAGGGCTACAGCGCGCGCCCCAAGCTCGGTGCGCGGAGCGCTGAAACAGGTAAAATCAACCCCCAACCCGCTTTTACGATCCCGCTCACCCAGGACCACAAATGACAAGTCCTCAGGAACGGCGACGCCATCGGCGGCAGCGAGGGCATAGAGCTCTTCTGCGTCCTTGGGATCCTCAACAAAGAGGATGGTGGCCCCTCCGGCGCGCACGCGCCGCCACACCTCAGCCAAACCGACTGCCGTAGTCTCTGCCTGTGTCAGGGCAATACCCGCAGCTGCCAGTTCGTCCGTCAGAGCGTCATGCCTGTCACGGGATGATTCGCCAGCGAGAGACAGCCTGGCGTAGAAAGCAGCCGCGTGGCCGGCCCCGATGGCTTGACGAGCCAGTTCGCGAGTGGGCGTGCCATAGTCAACACCGACATAGGCTATGCCTTCAACATCGCGGCGGCCGATAGCAACGAACTTGTACCCGCTGTCCCGCAGTCTGGCAAGCTCGTCATTGTCCATCTTCCGACCCAGCAGTATGCAACCGTCAGCCAGGCGGAGCCGGCTATTTTCATGGAATATCTGGCGGCGCCCATCGACCAGCGGAGCGCTGGTGAACATCAACAGGTCCAAGCCTAAAGCCTCGGCTGCACTCTCCACGCCGGTCAACAAGGGTGTATAGAAGTCTGAAGTTTCGTTGGGAAATGCGTGTTCGTAGGTGAACACTCCGACAAGATTGTTCATCCCGCCCACCAAACTGCGGGCAACAGGATCGGCAACATAGGTCGTCGCTTTGATGACGTCAAGGACACGTTTCCGCGTCTCGTCAGGTATGCGCACACCATTGTCGGTACGGCCGTTCAGCACAAGCGAAACAGTCGCTTGACTCACCCCCGCGAGTTCCGCAATCTTGCGCTGGGTAACTCTCCCCCCCTGGCTCGACGTCATCGGCGTTCCTTTCCAAACACTTGATAATACAAATCATCATAGAGGAGCCGCGGCCCCTCTGCCCTGATAATAGGTATTATCTTATTGACGGCTGAATGCTCGGGAGTGGAGCATCTAAGGATCGGGGGATAGGGAGCCGGTCGCGTATCGGGCGGCTTGGCCATCACCTCATCACGAAAGGGGCCGCTATGTCGCCTACAGATTCCATGCCGTTCTCAAGTGCCTTTTCGAGGGGCGCGTCTCTTAGTCCAGGGGTTTCCCGTCGCTCGCTGATACTTGCGGGTGCAGCCGCGGTCCCCATGCTGGCAGTCGGCGCGCTGTTTACGGCGCCAGCCCGGGCTGCGACGGCCACGGATTTTGACCAAGTCCGCACGCAGTGGCGCGCAACCCTGGTTTCGAACTACGACCTCTCCGACTCTACGGTCCAGCAATATGTCACGGCATCAGCAGCGGAAGCACAATCCTTATGGGACAGCCTATCGACTGCCTCCAACCGCACCTATCTGTGGGCCGACCTCAACAGCAGTAGCGTTTCAGCGATTCAACGGAACAACATGGGCCGGCTTCGGACGCTGGCTCTCGCGTTGAAGTCTCCTGGATCCTCCCTCTACGAGAACACGCAGCTGAAGGCCGACATCGTCTCTGCCCTCGATTGGTTCCTGAGCAACAAATACGGTGTCACCAATCAGTATGACAACTGGTGGGACTTCCAAATCGGCATTCCCCTGGCGCTCAACGACTTCTGCGTCTTGCTGTACGAGGACCTTTCAGCCACACAGGTTGCTACAGCGATGGCTGCCATCAAACGGTATGCACCGACACCCACTATCACCGCAGGCAGCACCTCCACCGGAGCAAACCGCAACTGGGCCTGCTCGATAGCTATAGTCCGCGGTGCCCTCAGTCAGGACAGTGCCACGATTTCTGGTGCAATGACGGCATACGCGGCAATCTTCCCTTACGTCTCGACCGGTGACGGCTTCTATACAGACGGCGGCTTCATTCAACACCAGTATTTCTCCTACAACGGGGGATACGCCGTCTCACTCCTGCAGTACCTCACATACTCCATGGTCGCCACCTTGGGCACTCCATGGGCTTTCAACGCTGCACAGATCGCTGAAGTCTACGACTGGGTGCAGCAGAATTATGTCCCCTGGATTTTCGGGGGTGCCTTTATGGACATGACTCGGGGCAGAGGAATATCACGGTTCTACGAGACCGACCACCGGGTAGGGAGGCTAACGATCGCCACCCTGCTACAGCTCGCCTCCGTATTTCCCGCCGCCCAAGCCCTTGTCGTTCGGGGGCAGTGCAAGGGTTGGATCAACGCCGACCAGTTCCTTCCGTTCTTTGTCTACGACAGTGTCCCGATCGAACAGGTACGGCTGCCCTCCATCGTGAAGGGACGAGCAGTCGTGGCCGATACGAACATTCCGTCAGCAGCCGAATCAACACAGAGCGTCGTGGCAACATCCATGGCCAGAGCAGTCCACCGCCGGCCAACATTCGCCTACGCCGTGGCAATGGACAGCACGGTGATCAAGCCCTACGAGAGCGGCAGCGAGAATCGCCTCGGTTGGTACACCGGAGAGGGAGCGGTCTACCTCAACCTTTCCAGCCAGAACGCACACTGGGCCAACCAATACTGGCCCACGGCCAACAAATACCGCATTCCCGGCACCACCGTCGGCACAAAAACTTTGTCTCCAGCAGCAACGCGGACCTCGCTCAATACGTGGGCCGGGGGCGCCTTACTCGACGGGAATATCGCACTTGGCATGGGACTTAAACCAGCCTCCCAAACACTGACCGGGCGCAAATCCTGGTTCTGCATGGACGACGCCATCGTGTGCCTCGGCGGTGCCATCAGCAGCACCGATGGCGACACCGTAGAGACCATAATCGAGAACCGTAACATCGGCCCCAACGGCGCCACCGTCCCTATCATCGACGGGACATCCGTGCTGACTACGCCAAGCCCAACCCCGAGCTCCTTCACCGCCAACTGGGTTTGGATTCCCAATGTCGGCGGCTACGTGTTCACCCCAGGGACACCGCTTAAAGCGTTGCGGGAAGATCGCACAGGCAAGTGGACCGACATGGACAACCGCGGCGTCTACGATGACACGACCACCTACAGCCGACGATTCATCACCCTGTGGATAGATCACGGAGTGAACCCAAGCAACAGCACCTACTCCTACATCCAGTTGCCCGCGGCAACCCAAGCGCAAACCTCGAGCATGGCATCCTCCAACGACATCACCGTGGTTGCCAACAACAACGATGTCCAAGCCGCCACCCGTACGAGCACCGGCACCACCATGATCAATTTCTGGTCACCTACACCCCCGAAGACCGCGGGCATTCAGTCCAACAACAGGGCATCCATCGTCACCACACGCAAAAACGGGCAGCTCTCGATCGCCGTCACCGATCCCACACAAAAGGTCACCGGTCCCGTAACGGTAACCATCGACGGGCCGGCCACCAGCACCCTGCAAACCGACCCTGGAATCACTGTCCTGGCGCTAAGTCCCAATGTCCAGATCTCGTTTAACGCATCCGGACTAGCAGGTAAGTCCCTGGTCGCACGATTTGCTGTCTAACAGGACGAATCGTCAGAAGATGTCCGTGACAGAGAGCCTTCGATTGTGCGGCGCGGCTGAAAAAACGGCCAGCGGGGTGCTCTTCTGAGCCAGCATGCCCGGCCGGCCCGCCTCCTCTGGTCCTCATAGCCATGACGATCAGAGGAGGCCGAGACGGTGAAGGCCTTTCGGCCTGAATCTCACTGGCTTGCCACCCGGAATGAAGTTATCGACCATTCTGCCCAGCCCGGTTTCCAGCCTGATCCGTTTGCACGCCGCGTTCACTTACCGCCTGGCAAGCCAGCATCCCATTGCCGCTGCCGCTGAGTTCCCTTGTCATAGGAAGCGCACTCCCAGGGATACGAGCCTGCTCCTGACCCCGGCTGTACACAGCCACGCACTTAGAGGCAGAATCTGGGCCGCTTAGGTCATTCTTGCGGCAAGTAGGCCCTTCTACTCACACCCCCACTGGTTCACCAGCACGACGCGTCTTGCTCGTGCACGTTTGTGCAAGTCGCTTGACCCGATTTTCCGCCACTTCGAACAATGGTGGGGAACCCGCCGGCTGCCTCGCTGGCATCCCCAAAGCCAAGGAAGTCTTTTGAGTCCCGATAATTCATCTTTCAAATCGCGCCCGGCTGCACGAGTTGGTGCGGAACGAAATTCCATTCAAAGCCTGCGCCGCCGCCCCCACGCGAAGGTACTGGTGGTGGGTGGTGGCATCAACGGCGTGGGCACCTTCCGCGACCTGGCGCTGCAGGGCGTTGATGTGGCCCTGGTGGAGCGCGGCGACTACTGCCAGGGAGCCAGTGGCGCGTCCTCGCACATGATCCACGGCGGCATCCGCTACCTGGAGAACGGCGAGTTCCGCCTGGTCCGGGAGTCAGTGGTGGAACGCAACCGCCTGCTGAAGATTGCCCCGCACTACGTCAAGCCCTTGCAGACAACCATTCCGATCTTCAGCACGTTCTCCGGGATCCTGTCTGCACCGCTGCGCTTCCTGACCCACAAGCAGCAGGGCAAGCCGAAGGAGCGCGGTGCTTTCCTGATCAAGGTCGGCCTTAGCCTTTACGATTCGTTCTCCAGGGACGGCGGCACGGTGCCCCGGCACCAGTTCCGCGCGCACAAGGCAGCCCTCGAGGAGCTGCCGGCCCTGCGGCCCGACGTCAAATACACCGCCACGTATTTTGACGCCTCGGTCCATAACCCGGAGCGGCTGACCCTTGATGTCCTGCAGGACGGCGAGAAGGCCGGCCGGGCGAACAAGGCCCAGGCCACCGGGGCACAGGGTGACACAGCCCGCGCCAGCAACTACCTCTCGCTGCAGTCCGTGTCTCCGGCGCCCAACCCCGGACCGGGCCGTGGCAGCACTGTCCGGCTGCGCGACGAACTCACCGGGGAAGAGTTCGACTTCACGGCTGACATCATCGTCAACACCACCGGGGCGTGGGTGGACCTCACCAACGAGTCCATGGGCGCGGCATCGTCCTTCATGGGCGGTACCAAGGGCTCGCACATCGTGCTGGACCACCCCGGCCTCCTTGCCGCCTGCCGCGGACGCGAGATCTTCTTCGAGCACACCGATGGCCGGATCGTCCTCATCTACCCGATGGGCGACCGGGTGCTGGTGGGCACCACCGACGTCGATGCGGACATGTCGGAGGATGCCGTCTGCACGGACGAGGAGATCCAGTATTTCTTCGACCTGATCGGCCACGTCTTTCCCTCGATCGACGTGACGCCGGACGATATTGTCTACACGTTCTCCGGTGTGCGCCCTCTGCCAAGCCATGACGCCACCCAGCCCGGCTTCGTCTCCCGGGACTACCGCATCGAACGGCGCGCCTCGGGGCAGGACGGAAACGGCGCCCTCGTTTTGAGCCTGGTGGGTGGCAAGTGGACAACGTTCCGCGCCCTCGCCGAGCACCTGACCAATGAGGTCCTCTCCGAACTCGGTGTCCAGCGCAAGGTCTCGACGGCGCAGCTCCCCATCGGCGGCGGCGCCGGCTTCCCCGCAGATGAAGCGGGCGTGCAGAAGTGGATCAAGGCGCACATGGCGGAGGGCCGGGACGCAGACCGCACCGCCGGACTGCTCACCCGCTACGGCACCCGCGCCGAAGACGTGATCGCCTACCTCGACGCCGAGCCCGACCACGTCCTGCGGTCCACCCGGGAACTCAGTGTCCGTGAACTGGAGTTCATGGCGGCCAACGAGCAGGTCGGACACCTGGTGGATGTATTCATCCGGCGTACCTCCCTGGCCTTCCGCGGCCTGGTCACCGATGAGCTCCTCAACGAAGTGGCCGAGGTGCTCTCAACCCCCCTTGGTTGGCGTGCGGGAGACCGGAACGCAGAAATGCTGCATGCGAAGTACGTGCTGCAGCGTTTTCATCGCGTGGAAACGGATAACCAGAAGGTTGAACAGGCCTACCGGCGGGATCACAACGCCTCGCTACCCCAAGCTATCTCACTGAAAAAGGACCAATAACAAAGAAGGAGTCAAAGATGTCTCTAGGAATAGTCTTCCTCTCCGAAGTCTTTGGCACGGGCATGCTGACCCTGTTGGGTTGCGGCGTCGTTGCCAACGTGGCTTTGCGGGGGACAAAAGGCAACAACGGCGGTTTCCTCATGGTCACCTGGGGGTGGGGAATCGCCGTCTTCGCGGGTGTCTTCGTCGCCGCCAAGTCGGGCGCGCACCTGAACCCCGCCGTAACGCTCGGGTTGCTGCTCAACGGCAAGGCCGAGTACGCGCCGGGGGTCGCCATCGATTTCGCTTCCACCCTGACCTACTTCGCCGGTGAGATGGTGGGTGCATTCCTCGGTGCGGTGGTCTGCTGGCTCGCATACAAGCAGCATTTTGATGACGAGCCGGAACCCGCGGGCAAGCTCGGCGTCTTCTCCACCGGACCGGCCATCCGGTCCACGCCCTGGAATGTCATCACCGAAGTCATCGGCACTTTTGTGCTGGTCTTCGTCATTCTTACCCTCGGGGGCACCCCCTCCGGCCTCGGTCCGCTCGCAGTTGCGCTGCTCGTGGTCGGTATCGGTGTTTCCCTCGGTGGTCCTACCGGCTACGCCATCAACCCCGCCCGTGACCTCGGGCCCCGGATTGCCCACTTCGTGCTTCCCATCAAGGGCAAGGGCTCCAGCGACTGGGCCTACTCGTGGGTGCCGGTCGTAGGGCCACTGGTTGGCGGTGCGCTCGGCGGCTTGATGGCACGACTTGTTCCCATCATCGTCACGGCCGCATCCTGACCCGCACCACTCCAGCCATTAACAAGACAAGGACGTCATCATGAACCAGTACGTAATCGCCATCGACCAGGGCACCACCAGCACCCGCGCCATCATCTTTGACCACAGCGGGGCGATTGTCTCCTCCGGACAACTGGAGCACGAGCAGATCTTTCCGCAGGCTGGGTGGGTGGAGCACGATGCCACGGAGATCTGGACCAACACCCGTGAGGTCATTGGCTCAGCCCTCTCCAAGGCGAACCTGACACGGCACGATATTGCCGCCGTCGGGATCACCAACCAGCGCGAGACCGCGGTGGTGTGGGACAAGACCACGGGCAAGCCGGTGTACAACGCCATCGTCTGGCAGGACACCCGCACCCAGGACATCGTGGACGAACTGGGCAAGGACGGCGGCGCCGACCGCTTCAAGCAAAAGGTCGGCCTGCCACTGGCCACCTACTTCTCCGGTACCAAGATCAAATGGATCCTGGACAACGTTGACGGTGCCCGCCAAAAGGCAGAGGCCGGTGACCTGGTCTTTGGCAACACGGACGCCTGGGTCCTGTGGAACCTGACCGGCGGTGTGGACGGCGGTGTCCACGTCACGGACGTGACCAACGCTTCCCGCACCCTGTTCATGGACCTCGAAACACTGCAGTGGGACGACGAAATCCTCGGGATTTTCGGCGTGCCGCGCAGCATGATGCCGGAGATCAAGTCCTCCTCTGAGGTTTACGGTGAAGTCCACGGCTCGCAGCTGCTGCGCGAGACGCCGGTGTCGGGCATCCTGGGCGACCAGCAGGCTGCCACCTTTGGACAGGCTGCATTCGAAGCCGGTGAGGCCAAGAACACCTACGGCACGGGCTGCTTCCTGATCTTCAACACGGGGGAGGAAATCGTCCACTCCAAGAACGGGCTCCTCACCACGGTGGGCTACAAGCTGGGCGACGCCAAGCCGCACTATGCCCTCGAGGGCTCCATCGCCGTCACCGGTTCCCTTATCCAGTGGCTCCGCGACAACCTGGGCATGATCAGCAGCGCCCCTGAGGTGGAAACCCTTGCGGCCGCCGTGAAAGACAACGGTGGCGTTTACATTGTTCCTGCCTTCTCCGGCCTGTTTGCCCCGTACTGGCGCTCGGACGCCCGCGGTGCGATCGTGGGGCTGACACGGTTCGTCAACAAGAACCACATCGCCCGGGCGGCCCTGGAAGCCACCGCGTTCCAGACCCGCGAGGTGCTGGACGCGGTCAACGCGGACTCCGGCGTGCCGCTGAGCGAGCTGAAGGTCGACGGCGGCATGGTGGCCAACGACGCACTCATGCAGTTCCAGGCGGACATCCTGGGCGTCCCGGTCATCCGGCCAAAGGTCATCGAAACCACCGCGCTGGGAGCGGCCTACGCGGCAGGGCTGGCCGTTGGGTTCTGGAAGGACCTGGGCGAGTGCTCGGCCAACTGGGCCGAGGACAAGCGCTGGGAGCCCCAGATGGACCAGGCTGAACAGGACCGCCAGATGCGGCTCTGGAAGAAGGCCGTCACCAAGTCCATGGATTGGGTGGACGGGGACGTCCGGTAGCGCCGATCAACTCCACGAGCCGCCCTGCCGATTCAGGCAGGGCGGCCCACCATCTCCTAGCGCTCAAGAAGGAAACTTTTGCCCAACGCTTCCAAACCATCCCGCTATCTAACCCTCTCACCGTCCCTTGCTGTGGGCCACGACGAGCCGGACCGCAACCTTGCCCTGGAACTCGTCCGCGTCACCGAGGCAGCCGCCATCGCCGGCGGCCACTGGGTTGGCTTCGGCGACAAGAACACCGCCGACGGCGCAGCCGTCGACGCCATGCGCTCCTTCCTGCAGACTGTCCACTTCAACGGCGTCGTGGTCATCGGCGAAGGCGAAAAAGACGAAGCCCCCATGCTGTTCAACGGCGAACGCGTAGGAGACGGCACGGGGCCGGAATGCGACGTCGCCGTTGACCCCATCGACGGCACCCGGCTGACCGCCCTGGGCATCAACACCGCCCTGGCCGTCCTGGCCGTTGCCGAGCGCGGCTCCATGTTCGATCCCTCCGCCGTGTTCTACATGGAAAAGCTCGTTACCGGCCCCGAGGCCGCGGACATGGTGGACCTGCGCCTGCCGGTCAAGCAGAACCTGCACCTGATCGCCAAAGCCAAGGGCGTGAAGGTCAACCAGCTCAACGTAATGATCCTTGACCGCGACCGCCACAAGCCGCTGGTGGAGGAAATCCGCGAAGCCGGTGCCCGCACCAAGTTCATCATGGACGGTGACGTAGCCGGCGCCATCGCAACCGCCCGGTCCGGCACGGGCGTGGACGCCCTCATGGGCATCGGCGGAACGCCCGAAGGCATCGTGGCCGCCTGCGCCATCAAGTCCCTGGGCGGCGTCATCCAGGGCCGTCTCTGGCCCACCAGCGACGAGGAGAAGCAGAAGGCGATCGACGCCGGCCACGACCTCGACCGAGTGCTGTCCACCAACGACCTGGTCTCCAGCGACAACTGCTACTTCGCCGCCACCGGCATCACCGATGGCGACCTGCTCAAGGGCGTCCGCTACTCCAAGGACAAGGTCCTCACGCAGTCCATCGTCATGCGCTCCAAGTCCGGCACCATCCGCTTTGTGGACGGCGAGCACCAGGCCAGCAAGTGGGAGAACTACGCCCGCAGACGCCCAGGCAATCAACCCTCGCTGCCGTGGAATGGCAGGCTGAAATCGTCGTGATCTTCTCTGCTCGCAGAGGTCCGGCAGTGGATCTGAATCGTTTCCATTTTGAGTGGACATGACGTGCTAGCGGGGAACGGTGATCGTAGTGGCGCTCATGCTCTCCTTCGCCGCGGTGGTGGCGCCCTTCCTCATCCACTTACTGGAGCACGGTTCGTTGTGGGAGCCCTACGTCCCCGAAGTTGCAATGGGAGACGGAGAAAGACCCTCACGTCCGTTGACTCGATCCATGAGGGTCTTCCATTTAGCTGCTCCGCACGTGGGGAAACTTTCGTTATCGCTTCGGCAAAAGTAGTACCAAGGATGCCACTATTCAAAGTCTGAACGTCTAGGGTACCCGCCGAATGAACAAAATAAGGCGGTAGGGCCGCATGCCGCCCCCTACCGGCGGGAAGCGCACCCGCAAATGCGGGTGCCAGCACCAATGCTAGCGACGACGTAACCGGCGGGATATAGCAGAAGACCCCGAGGCATGGGGGACGTCTCGGGGTCTTGTAGCTGGCGCCTCCAGACACGTGCAGTAGTCGCCTCAACAAAGTTACTGTCTAGTACGAGCGTAGACAACTTGCATTTTTGCAGGACGGGCCTGCATGCCTACAGATTCACACCCGGGAACTCCGATCAAGAGCGGTAGGCCCGGAGCCGCGCCCAAAAGGTAAACCCCGCTGTTGTAGTTCGCAGGGAGTGCTCATTCCAGCAGGCCAGAGGCCGAAAGCCGATAATAAAGATTCTGTAAGGCTGGCCGGATAGGGGAGTGGTTGCAAGCGGCTCATCGGCACGTGCACGGAGGGCCCCTTTCGGTCCTCCCCTAAACCCGTTATTCTTCCTTCGCTTCTTCCAGGACTGCACGGGCTGCCGCGGCGTCATGAAGGTCCGGCAGGTACTTTTCCTGCTCTTCGATCTTGCGGCGGTAGAAGTCGTGGGCGGCTTGTTTCGTGATACCCAGTGCTTCGCCGATCTGGGCCCACGTCGCGCCGGCCTCGCGTGCGGATTTGATGACGTACCAGCGCCTGGCCGTGAGCAGCTCGACTGCCTTCGCGTTTGCACGCAGCGCCTCCAGCGCTGTGACTTCCCTGACCTCTGCAAGGAACTGTGCTGCTGCCACACGGGCCTGGTCACTGCCGGTGGAAGAAACTTCTCGCCACGTCTCGCCGCGGTTGAAGTCCTCCCACACCCTGAGCAGCTCGTGGACATCACCACCGCTGAGGGCTTCCGCGACCGACCGCGCGTCATCGTTCATGAAGTCAAGCTAGCTTGACGACTCCGGGCCGGTCAAGGGAATCGCCCGTGATTCTGGCGCGCGCGAGGGGGAGCATTCGTAGAACGGCGCCCCACCGAATCGCTCCGCGTCTTGCGGCAGGTGGCCGGACATGGCGAAACTCCGGCCAAATAGCGGTTGGCCGAAGTTCCATCCCACATCCTGCAGGCTGAACCTTGAAGTTGGCTGGGAACAGGACGATCGGCCCTTCACGTGCACCGCCGAGCGTCATCCCGGTCGGCGACTTCCGGTTTTGATGCTTAGGCTTTTGCCATGAGGGTTGCGAAAACCGACACCATCGCCGGGCTGCCGGCTGTGCTGGCACGCTCGATTGTCCGCAAACTCAGGGGCCGCGAGATGGTCGGCGAGGCCGTAGCGGACCTGCTCGAAGGGACCGGATGCGAACGTGAAGCCGTTCTCGCGGAGCTGGAAGCTGCCGGCTACATGGAGAAAGTCCGTGTCGACACCGACGGCGATGTCTGGTGGGACTCGACCATCCAGGGCAATGCCCTGGCGATGGCAAGCTTCGGAAAGCCGATCAGCAGAAAGACCGCAGAGCGCCTGATAGCAGGTTTGGTGGAACGAGCACAGGCTTACAACGGCGACCCAGGCAAACCCCTGTTCATCAGCACACTCAGGGTTTTCGGAAGTTACCTCAACCCGGACGTCAATCCACTGGGCGACGTCGACATCGAACTCACGTACGGCAGACGGATCACAGGGCAGACGGCGCTGGCGGACTACACCAGGGCCAGTGGACGGTCGTTCGGGACATACTTCGACCAGTTGATGTGGCCGCAGACCGAACTGGTCCGGCACCTGAAGAAACGGTCCGCGTTTATCAACATCACCCTCGAAGACATCACCAGGATTACCGACACCTTTGAAACTTTGTACAGCATCGACGAAGACCCGGGCACGGTCCCGCCGCCAGCCGACAGAACACTCGTCGGCAGGTAAGAACGAGGCCCTTTTCGATCGCTCCCCTGCCCATTTTAAAGAGCCGATAGCTTATATTCCGTCAACCTGCCTCGGCAGGGCGCACCCGTGCGTGCTGATGACGCGGCCGGAACTGGTGGCGACTCTGATCCGTCCATGGCTGGGGTCAATTCGGGTTATCCACGGCTGGAAATTGGGAGCCGTTGGGGGAGCTCCCTGGCAGCGGTAGCGGTGGATAACCTTTGAGAATTGTCCCCGGCTGTGGGCGGCGGCAACATACTTGTCAGGTGGGGGTGTAATCCAAACTGCCTCATACCCCCGCCCACCGCGAACGTCAGGTATGGGATTGGAGCCACGCGTCGCTTCCGACAGGGTGGTAAACGGCACGGTGCTGCGCGTTGCGGGGACTTTCGTCACATATAAGAACGCTGTGGCCCAGTCGACGGGGGAGGATGCCATGAGCGCCCCGGACAGCGACCGGCAATGGATCAAGTGCCAGTAGCTTGTCGATTTTATGCTTTGCCTCCTTACATCGCGGAGCTCTACGAGGAGGGGGTACAGCCCCAGCTCCTTGAAATTGGCGAGGTACGTCTGGGTCAGATCCCCTCCAGTCCAGTGGTGACGGCCGAGCCCAGCCAGGTTCGCAGGGTTTAGGCACTAATGACGCGATCGAGCGCTGGCCGCAGCGCCCCCCCGGCTCCGTGCGGTTGCGAGTTCTGTCATGAGGATGTCCATGCCGGCCTCATGCAACTCCTTGGGGAGCCGTCGGGGAAACTCTCTCAGGAGCAGTGGCGGTGGATAACTATCAGGACGTCGCCGCTTTAGAGGCAGATAGAAGCCACCCTTCCCCGCGGGCGAGACCCTTTCGTGTATGCCGCCGTGCCGATAATAAAATATGGTCGTGCGGCGACGTCGTGGGCCTTTTCGCTTCGTGCCTCTATCGATTCCACTACTGCTCGTTTTGTTGCTGGGCATGGGTGGTCGCAGGGGGTTAGATCATTTGCCAGAGGTGGTCGTCGCCTTTGAGGATCCGCAGCCCATAGGCGAGCAGGATGATGTCGCCGCTGATCATGAGGATCCATCGCCAGGTACTTGTGATGTCCCCGGCCTGGAGGGCGATGTCTGTGACGGCGTGGATGATGATGAGGGGCCATAGGGTGACGCCGCGTAAACGGAGGGCGGCCATGCCTATGCCGAAGCATGTTGCGCCTATGACCTGTGCGGTGGTGATGGCGGGGTTGGCGCCGAAGGCGATGTTGGTTAGATGGATCAGGCCGAACAGCCCTGATGACAGCAGGGCGGCCTTGGTCGGGCTCGACGATGCCAGGCTGTCCAGGATCAGGCCGCGGAACCATAGTTCCTCGTAGATCCCGGTGGCGAGGTACCCGATGATGAGGGTGCTGCCCGCTTCCGGGCCAATGTCCTTCAGGCCGGGGGCGAACGGGGCGAGGGCGACCAGTACGGGGATGACGAGCAGGACCGGGTGCAGGCGGCCGGAGGTCAGAAGATCCCGGCGGGTCACTGCGACGGTGATCGCGGCGACGGCGGCCATGACCAGCACGGCAACGAAGCGTTGTTGGGTTGCTTCCAGGCCCGGGGCGACCCAGCCGATGAGCAGCGCTGTAAGGAGTGTCAGTGCTGCGGCCAGGCCGGTCAGGGCGAATGCGGTGTAAGGGGGCCGTGAGCGGGTCATTGGTGGGGTGTGGGTCATTGGTTGGGTGTGTGGCATCGTGGGTGTCCTGTTCATGTCAGTACTGGCCTGCGGGCTGGGCGGCTGCGCCGGCAACGAGCGGCAGGCTCCGGCAGCGGATGAGTGTTGTGATGACCCGGGCGGTGACCATGGTTAGGGCCACGATGATGAATGCGGCGGTCCATGCGTCGGCGCCGGTGATGGCGTTGGTGATCGAGAAGTCCCGGATGCTGGCCGCGGCCCAGCCGTTGGCCGATTCTGCGAAGGCGACCCTGCCGCCGATGACTACCAGCCACAGGAGGGCATACATGGCTCCGGCCTTGCTTTCCACTGTTCCGTCGGGACGGCGTTTCACCGGCATGAGCAGCGCTGCCAGGATGCCTAGGGCTACCCCGGTGCCGGCTCCGATGAAGTCCAGGGCGACATCGTTGCCCCGGGTTGGAACGTCTGAGAGCAGCCAGGCGCCGGCGACGACGGCCAGGATGATCGGTAGGGTCAGGCGTCGGCGCGTGACCGGGCGCGTGCCCAGATTGGTGGCAAGGATGAAGATCAATAGGCCGAGGTTGAGCAGCCATTGTGCAGTGGTCATGTGGTGTTTCTCCGGTGCGTCCTGGGCCCGATGGGCCCGGTGTATGTGCTTTCTTCAAAGCTACGCAGGAGAACTAACCGGCGATTCAGCCCGTCGGTGGATTCACTGCTGACCGGGTGGAGAACAGACCTGTTCAGCCGGTGACCAGACGGTGGCGGAAGGCGTAGCCGACCAGCTGGGCCCGGTCCCGCATCCCGGTCTTAGCCAGCAGTCTTCACCCCACGGGAAACCATCGGGGAACGAGGGCACGCTGAATCGGGTTGGATGCCCTGCCAACGCCCGCGTGTGACTTGGATTGCCGGCTCGAGCCGGCAGGCAGGTGTTGCTTCCTAGGAGGCAACGCCTGCCTGGGATTTCAGCCATGCTTCTGCCTCCGGCCGTGAGGTGAACAGCCGGATAGTGCATGTCGCGGGGACTTTGCTCACGTAAAAGTAGGCTGTGGCCCAGTCAACTGGTGAGGAAGCGGCAATTGCCAGGACTGAAACAGGCAGCGGAGCTGCGGCCAGGAGCGCTTCGATTTGAAGCTTCACCCTCCGTACGCCGCAGAGCTCTATGAGGAGCGGGTAGGTCCTCCGGCCAGTGAGGCTGGCAATCTGGCCATGAACACTGGCGGCGTTCTTCTCGGTTACCTCCGATGCAGTCCAACGGAGGTACACGAAGCCCTCAGCGAGCATCACGCAGTTCGGTTCATCGCTTGTTTTCTTGGTCATGAGGATTCCAGATGTGCCTTCGGTGGTCGGGCGGAGCGCGGCGAAAGGACGCGCACGGGATCCTCCTTTGGATACGGTGTGTGTTCTACTACGCAGGGTCTTGAAGATCAGCATGTTTGCTCTTGCCCGAAGCACGGCGACGACCGGGAGCGACCTTGATCAGCTAAGGATGTCCCTAACTGGCTAACTGAAAGACCGCTGTTCCCAGGTTTCTCCGTAAGGAACTTCTGCGGAGATCTTGACGCTGAAAGAGTTGAAGTCGTGCTGGGTGACCATGATTCCGTGACGGCCGAAGAGCATCGCCCGCGAGCGAATCTCATTGACTGCAGCGGTGATGTTTTCCTGAAGCGATTCCGGGTTTGCGCCATCAACTTCAATGGCAGGGTGCAGTGTGGGCATGATGGTTCGTTCCTCCCGAGGGTGGGGCGTTAGGCAGGGGACAGGCATGGGGTCGATCGCAGGCGACATGTTCAGCACCGCAGCTGTTTACGGGACGGATGGCCCCGGCCAGGGCGACCCGGGTTCTTGCAGTTGGATGGGGCTCAGACACGGATCAAGTCGTTGGTCTGAACGATGGTGGCGAACTCTTGGTGGAGGTTTGTAGCAGTGACGTGCGCCAACTGGGAGGCGCTAGTTATGGATCTATCCGGGGCCGCACGGTCAAAGGTGTATGTGGCATCGAGGGCGAAATAGACGGTGAAGCCCAAGTTCGCACCTACTCGGGCGGTCGTTTCGCAACAGTGGTTGGTGGTAATTCCACAAACCACGATGTCTTTGATGTCCTGGTTTGTGAGCCATGCAGCGAGGTCCGGGGTGCCGTGAAAACTCGAGTTCACCTCCTTGGTTACGAGGAGGTCGGTGCGGCCGTCTGTCCACGGGTACAAGGCATTGCCCGGGCTGGAGGGATGTAGTGGCGATTCCACTGTTCCTGAGTTGTGCTTGACAAGGACTACGGGGCGGTCGCTGGCCCGCCACTCCTCCAGCAAGGTCCGGATGTTGCCTTCGCACTCTGGATTGTCCCGGGGACCCCAGAAGGACTCGTTTCCGAATCCGACCTGGGCGTCCACGACTACCAATGCCGTCCGGTTGAGGGCCCCGTTTTGCCAAAGCTGTGCACGCCTTGCTTCATGCCCTTTCGTTGACACGGTGTTCTTTCCTTTCCGGTACTGGTTGGCGAAACCACGACTCCGCCAGGGTCACGGGACGCCTCCCCGTCCAGCGCCGGTAACGGTGCCTTGGCCATGAGCCGAAGACAAGGGGGCGTTGTTCTTCTTCGCATTCAGGGGCAGACCTTGACCACCGTTTTGCCCGACTGGGTTCCCTCGCCCTGGGCGATGTGGGCTGCGGCAGCCTCGTCCCAGCCCACCACGCGGGGGGTACTGATGGTGACGCCGGCGGCTGCCATATCGAAGACGCCCTTAATGAGCCCGTTGGCAAGCCTGGGGTTGCGGCGGGCGAGGTTAATGATGCTGAACCCGGTGACGGTCGCATTATTTGTCCGCAGTTCCCGCAGGGAGGGCAGAGCAGGATCCGGGTGTCCGCTGGCGGCCCCATATGACACGAGGCGGCCACCGGCAGTGAGCATCCGCACGGCCGATTCCATGACCGGTCCGCCTACGGATTCAAGTACGACGTCGAAGCCGCCGCTGGGGCTGCTGTCTTTGACGCGTTCACTGAAGTGCTCATCGCGGAGTACCGGGACGTAACCGGAAGCAAGGGCGCTGATCTTATCGGGGGAACCTACCCCGCCGACAATGGTGGTGACGCCGTGATGTGTCAGGACGGTTGCAAGCGCGGTACCCACACCCCCTGCACCACTGGTGACGAGGACGGTGTCTTCCGGGCCGACGTGGGAGGCCTTCACCAGCCCCAGCGCCGTGCCCCAGGTCAGTGGGACCGTTGTCGCAGCGGCAAGATCCATGTCCAGCGGTACTTTTACCGTAAGGGCAGCTTCGGCCAGCGCAACTTCGCTTAGCCCGGTCCCGTTGACGGTGAAAGCAACCACACGGTCCCCGGAACGGATATCTGTCACTTCGTCCCCAGTTTCAAGAACGGTGCCGCCGACCTCCAGTCCGGGGATGTGGGGCCAGCCGGAGGTGTAGCCGGGAAGCCCCCTGCGGGCCAGGACGTCTGCAAAGTTCAGTCCTGCGTAGGAAACAGCGATGGTGATTTGGTGGGGGCCGGGACGTGGCATTGTGCGTTCGCTGTACTGCATGACTTCAGGGCCGCCAGGGCCAGTCATTTCAAGGGTTTTCATGGTGTTTTCTCCAGGCTGGATAGTTGCGCCGTTTTGGGATGGTTGACGTTTGTCGTGGTTGTGTTGGTTTCCACCAACGGCGCCCCCGGTGCAGCGTTTGCTGAGCGGGGCGCATATCTCTGTTGATATGCCGTGACTATTGGGTGATTGTGAGCGGCCAGTGCCACTGCGGTTTGGAGCCGGGACTTGCTTCTGTGCAGCAACGCGCCTGCTGATGCGACCAGAATGACGGCGAGGCCGTAGACGTTCGTTGTGGTGCTCTGTCCAATAGCGTCCGCGAGAACGCCGGCAGCGACGACGGGTGCGCCACAGCTCAGGTAGCAGACGGCGTAAACGGCGGCGAAGATCCGGGCCACGTCGCGCGGGGGTGCCATTTGCCTGGCCAGGCGGAATGCACTGGAATTTGCCGTGCCGAATCCAAAGCCGGTGACGATGGAGGCCGTAATGCACCAGCCCAGCGACCCGCCCGTTAGCGAAGCCAGCAAAATCGCAGTTCCTGCGATCAGCAGCAAAGATCCGGACATGGCCATGATGACCGGGTGGAATCGCTCGGTCACCATACCGCTTATCGCGCCGACGCCGGCCAGCAGTCCGATCATGATGCCGCCCGTGAAGCTGCTCGGGGCGCCGCAACGCTCGAGCACGACTCCTGGAAGCAGACTCATGAAGTACCCTCCAGTCATCCAGACAGCGGCGATAACAGGGACAAGGGCGCGGAAATCGGCACGGAATTGCCGGGGTATTGCGGGCCGGGGGATGAGGGATTTCAGTTCCCCTGGCCGCCGGGGTGAAGTCTCCGGCGTCAGGAGAGTGAGGATGATGCCAGCACCAAAAGTAGCGGCCAGCACAGTGAAAACTGTTGGCACGGGCGCTGAAACCCATTGGGCCACCGCGCCGGCCGCCAATGCGCCGGCCGCCATTCCCCCCTGCGTTGCGAAACTTGCGATCGTAGCCCCCAGCGTGGGCCTGTCCCGCGGCGCCATGTCGGTTACGAACGCGGTCAGCGTGGTAGTCAGCGCCCCGGTGGCGATTCCCTGCAGGGTCCTGCCCGCGATGACCCAGCCCATGTCCGGTGCCCACCCGAGCAACAGCATTGCTGCAGCTTGAACGGACAGCGCTGAAATGAGAACGGGTTTTCGACCCAGGTAGTCGGACAGGGAACCGACCGTTACGAGCGCGCCAAGCATTGCAAAGGCGTAGGCAGAAAAGGCCAGAGTGAGAAGCCACAGGGGGAAGCCCCATGAAGCTTGCATGACTGAATACAGGGGAGAGGGGGCGCCGGCCGCCGCGAGTACAACGAAGAAGAGCAATGTCAGGCCAGGGAAAGTCACCCGCGGGGACAACCGAAACCTTCTTCTGTGTGCCGGATGGCCACGGCTGCTGTGCCTGGCCACGGACTATCCGCGCGGGCCGGGACGAAGCCCGCCGCGGGTCGTTGCTTTGCCTTTTACTGTTTCCATTTCTTCCTAGTGCTCTGCAGCTTGAGGTTCCGGCTCCGGGGCAGTGCTGCGCCGATGCCAGCGGTCCAGGAGGACTTGCGGGTCCGCGTCGCCGTGCAGGGGGGTTGTGCTGCTTGGGGTCCGGCTGAAGCGGGGGGCAGCTGCTGGCTGCACTGACCCTCCAAATTCCGCCCACGTGCCGCGCTCTGCAAAGTGGGGGTGGGACGCAGCCTCCTGAAGAGTCAGGACAGGGCTGACGCAGGCGTCCGCCCCTTCGAATGCCGTCGTCCACTCCGTCAGGCTTCGCTCGGCAACTTTTGCGGCGAACAACTCTTTGGTGTCGGCCCACGTCGCCCGGTCATACTGCTGATCGGCCAGCGTTGGGTCCAGTTCCAGCACGGAAAGCGCCCGCGAATAGAACCGTGGCTCAACGGCACCGAACGCCAGGTCCCTGCCATCTGCTGTCCGGTACACCTCGTAAAACGGAGCGCCCGTATCGAGGGCATTCGTGCCCGGGGGATCCTGCCATGCGCCCCGGGCAAGGGCGCCGGCGATAGAGACCATCAGCAGCGCGGCGCCGTCGATCATGGCAGCGTCGATTACTTGGCCGAGTCCGGAGGTGGCGCGTTCGACCAGCGCGCCCAGGACCCCCACAGTCAGCAGCATCCCGCCGCCGCCGTAGTCGCCTACAAGGTTCAGGGGAGGTATTGGGCGTTCCCCCTCCCTGCCGATCTGGCGCAGTATTCCGGAAATCGCGAGGTAATTGACGTCGTGCCCTGCCTCTGTGGCGAGTGGGCCGGACTGCCCCCAGCCGGTCATCCGACCATAAACGAGCCTAGGATTCAGGTCCAAGAGCACCGCAGGCGAAAGACCGAGGCGCTCCATGACGCCCGGACGGAAACCTTCGATGATGACGTCTGCCACCGCGATGATTTCCTTCACCTGGTCCACCCCTTCCGGGTCCTTCAGGTCAACCGTTATGCCCGACCGGCCCCTCCAGATGGGCCCGGATCGGTCGTGGGGATCTTCAGGATTCCGTGGCGGGGAATCGATCCTTAGGACCTCTGCCCCCATGTCAGCGAGCATCATGGCCGCGAACGGAACCGGGCCGAGCCCTGCCATTTCCACAACCCGCAGGCCAGTCAGTGCACCCATCTACGTTCCTTTCATAAGCAGGGCCCCGGAGAGAGTTCCGGGCTATCTCCATATTGATAATGTATCAAATATCAGCAATACTGGACACGCAGTCATATCAAGGGAGATTTGAAATGAGTCCACAGCTGTCAGCTGATTTGCTTGACCTTGAGCCCTTCAACGCGGACAACGTCGTGGCCCGGCCCTTCGGTCTGGTGGGCACTAAATGCGGCGGATGCGGGTACGTCACCTACCCGTCCCGGTCGTTCTGCCCGAAGTGCCGCCAGGCGGGGGTGGACATTACGCAGGTGGTGCTGTCTCCAGCAGGCCGGGTGCATTCTTTTGCCGTGGTCCGGCAGGCCCCGGAGGGTACCCCGGTGCCGTACGTGCTGGCGCAAGTCGACCTTGAAGACGGGTGCAGAGTCCTGGCCCAGTGCGTCCCGGCCGAGGGCGGGCAGCTGCACATCAACGATCCCGTCGAACTCGTTCCCGCCGAGTTTCGTTCCCGTTCCAATGAAGCCGTGCTCGGATACAAGTTCCGCACGGTGCGTGAGGAGTCCGCATGACTATCAACCCCGCCCACGTCGCCGGCGCAGGAATGATCAGGTTCGGCAAGTTTCCAGCCTCCACCACACTGGAGGGAATGGCCGCAGCAGCTTCCAGGCAAGCCCTAAGTGACGCAGGCGCCGACGTGCGCGATATCGAAGCGATCTACACAGGGCATGTTTTCGGAGGTCCCGTCGCCGGGCAGCGGATAGCAGTGCACCTTGGCCTCGACGGACGACCCGTGACCAACGTCGAGAACTACTGCGCCAGCGGGGCCACTGCAATTCGGGAAGCATGGATAGCATTGGCCGCTGGCCTACACGACATCGTCCTGGTGATCGGCGTCGAAAAGATGACGGACCGCGTCTTCGGCGGGGTCAAACCTGATCCAGGCGACCTGGACGCAGCCGTTGGCCTGGTGATGGCCGCCGGCCACGCGATGAGCGCCCGCCGCTACATGGCGGACCACGGGGCCACCCGTGAACAGATCGCCGCCGTGGCAGTCAAGAACCACGCCCACTCGGTGCATAATCCGTACGCGCAGTATCAGCACGCCATCACATTGGAGGACGTCCTGTCAGCGCGTCCCATCGCCGATCCGCTCGGCCTGCTTGACTGCAGTCCGATCTCCGACGGCGCTGCGGCGATGGTACTCTGCAACGCCAACGGCCTGCGCAAGCTTGGGCTTGCCGCCTCATCAGCCCCCCGCATTATTGGCTGCGGCCTCGTCAGCGGCAGCCTCCAGGTCGGAACAGATGACTTGAACGCCGAAGACGTATCGCGGCGGGCGGCACTGGCGGCGTGGGAGATGTCCGGGATCGGGCCGGAAGACATCGACTTCGTCGAGATGCACGACTGTTTCACCATCGCCGAGATCGTCCGCCTCGAGGGCCTCGGGCTCATCCCCGTCGGCCAAGGCGGGCAATGGACCCAAGATGGGTTGACTGGAATCGGAGGCCGGCTTCCGGTCAACCCCAGCGGAGGACTCCTCTCCCGCGGGCACCCAGTGGGGGCAACCGGAGTCGCGCAGGCGTGTGAACTGACGTGGCAACTAAGAGGGACAGCAGGAGGCCGCCAAATTGAATCGGCACGCATCGGATTGGCCTACTGCAAGGGCGGCACCGTCAGCGGCACCGACGGCGGATCAGTCACGACGCTGGTGATGTCCCAATGACCGCCACTCACAGCACCACGCTGCAGGACTACGCCCGCCAGACCACCGATGCGGCAGCAATCATTGGCGATGGCCCCACGGCCAAGGCCATAGCGGCCTTGGCGCCTGAGCTGTTCTCGGAACCGGAGCGCAACGAAAATACCTCGGCCGTCTGTATCGTCCCGTCACTGGCCGCAGCCCTGCCCGCCCCGGAGTGGACAGCGGCACATTTGGCCGCTGCCGTCGGCGACCCCCTTGTCTGGGTGGTCCATGAAGTCCAGTCAGTCATTGTTCCCTTGATCGAAGCCGGGAAGCCCGGACGGATCGTTATTATTCTTCCTGCCGAGGAGGCTCTGGGCAGAGCAGGGGACGCCGCGGCAGGAGCAGTTTGCGGCGGCATCCTGTCGATGGCCCGCACATTGTCACTGGAGCTGAAGCGAAAGGCCATCACAGTGAATGTTGTCTGCGTCGACACCGGATCATGCTACGAAAAGCCGGCAATTGCCCAGGCTCTCCGTGGTCAACTGGAGCTTCTTCTCCGGAGAGATTCGTGGATTACCGGCCAGGAAATCTGGGTAACGGACGGAACCGAAGCGGGGAGGGTGCGGCCATGATCGGACGTGGAGTGGCCCTGGTGACCGGGGCCGCCGGCGGCATCGGACGCGCAATCGCCATGGAACTGGCCGCCCAGAAGCATCACGTAGTCCTCGGTGATTTGGATCTGGAAGCCGTATCGGTGATTGAGCAGGCAATCCGCACGGCCGGAGGATCTGCTACAGCGGTACAACTGGATGTCACCAGTCAGGAATCCAGAGCCAAGGTCATCAGGCTCTGCGACGAGGACCTTGGCGGCTTGAACACACTCGTCAACTGTGCAGGGGTGCTGCAGGACTCCCTAATCGAAAAAATGCCCCTCGCGATGTTTTCCCGGGTGTTGGAGATCAACCTCATCAGCCCGCTGGCTTTGATCGCAGAAACTGTAGACCTCATGCGGCGCAGCAGCGGCGGAGCCATCATCAACATCGCTTCCCGTGCCTGGCTGGGCATCTTCGGCTCCACCGCATACGGCACCTCCAAGGGCGGTCTCGTGGGCGCCAGCCGCGCCTTGGCCCTGGAACTTGGGCGCGATGGAATCACCGTCAACTGCATCGCACCGGGATTCATCGAGACCGACATGTCTGCATCCCTGCCCCCCAAAGTCAGGGAGGCGACCTTGGCTTCGCTGGCGGTCCGCCGCGCCGGCCAGCCGTCCGACGTTGCAGCCGCCGTGGCATTTCTCGCCCAGGCCCCGTACTGCACGGGCCAAGTGCTGCCCCTCTGCGGCGGGCGCAGCATCGGCACCCCCACCATTTCCTCGCCGACGGCAACGAAGTAAAAGGAAAACCACAGTGAACACCACCAAACCCCAAGCCACCACCTGCAGCGGGCTGCTTCGGGAAGCGGCCTCGCTGCACCCTGAACGCACTGCCTACATCTTCGATGATCGACACACCACCTTCGCCGAATTCGACGCAACCGTCAGCCTTTGGGCCAAGGGCCTGCTGCACCTGGGTGTTCAACGCGGGGAGGCCATCTCGGTGCTCGCCGGAAACCACCCGCATTTTCTACATCTTGCCTTCGCCGCGGCACGGATCGGCGCCCATCTAGCCCCCCTTAACACCTGGCACACACCTGATGAGCTGCAGTACACCCTCAACCACTCGGACGCCGTGGCACTGTTCGCCGTTGACATCCTCAGGGCAAGGAACTTCAACACCGCCGTCTCCTCGTTTTTGCCCGAGCTTAACGAGTCCCATGCCGGGAGGACCTTTGCCGCGGCACCTGAACTAAGGGATGTGGTGTCCCTGGGGCAAGGTCTCCCCGGCATGATGAACGTGGAAAGCTTCCTTGAGGGTGCGCAACACATTTCCGATGACCAACTGCACGAGCGCGAGCAACTGAATGCACCATCGGATCTGATGTACCTGCTCTACACCTCGGGCAGCACGTCCAAGCCCAAGGCTGTCATGCTGCACCAGGGCGATGCCATAGAGAACGGCTACCAGATAGGCGTGCGACAGGGGATCGATGAAACCGACAGAGCATGGCTTGTCACTCCGCTGTTCTACGGGGTCGCCGCACTCCAAGCACTCTTTGCCACGTGGACGCACTTCGGCACGATTGTCCTCCAGGAGGCGTTCGAACCTTCCGCCGCCCTGGAAATCCTCGAGCGTCATCGGTGCACGGTGTACTTCGGCTTCGGCAACCTCACACGCAAGTTGTTGGCGGCACCTGGGTTCGACAAAGGCAAAGTCTTCCTGCGAAAAGGGATGATCGGATTCTCGGTCGAAGACCGGCGGCTCGCCATCGAAGAATTGGGCGTCGAACACGGTGTGAGCGTATACGGGCTCACCGAAACCTATGGCCTGGCAGCCCTTACCGACTACAGGGACCCAAAGGAAGTCGTCATGACCACCCAAGGAAAACCGCTGCCCGGTGTCGACATCCGCATCGTAAATCCCGAGACCGGCCAGCCCGTCGAGGCTGGCGTTGTAGGGGCAATCACCGTCCGGGGACGAACGACGTCCGGCTATTACAAGGACCCCGTTCGCTCCATGGAGGCTTTCACCGCTGACGGCTACTTCCTGACGGGCGACCTCGGCCGCTACGACAGGGACGGGCGGCTCCAGTTTCAAGACCGAAGCGGGGAGATGATCAAGACCGGCGGCGTCAACGTCTCACCACAAGAGGTCGAAATGCTGCTGGACCGTGTGCCCGGCATCAGGCAGGCACACGTGTGCGCCGTCCATGACGAGGAAAAAGGACAAGCGGTCGCGGCCTTTATTGACGCGGACGCCGATCTGAGCCCCGACATGATCCGGCAGCAGCTCAAGGCAGTGGCAGCCAGCTACAAGATTCCGAAGTACTTCTTTTATCGAAGCGATGATTCACTTCCGCGACTGGCCAGCGGCAAAATCTCCCTGCCGGCTTTGAAGAAGGAAGCTGCCGAACTCGTCAGCAGCGCGGTCGAGGCACGATGAACACGGCCACATCACTTCCACGGACTCCCGCTTCCGGCACGCCGGGCGGGACGTCATCCGGCCCTGACATCCGCCTGCCCCAAGGTGGCAGGATCCTTTCTACAGGACTGGGCTTCACCGAAGGTCCATGCACAGACGCCTCCGGCCACCTCTTGGTGACCAGCATCAATCGTGGTTCGGTTTACCGGATTCCTGTGGAATCCGGTAAACAACCGGTGCTGGCCTTCGAGTGCGGCGGCGGGCCCAACGGGCTGGCTGTGGGACCTAACGGAACGATTTTCGTGGCCCAGAACGGCGGCACGGCAATGGCTTCCAAGTCCCAGCTGCCAGCCAAGCCGTCCATTCAGCAGTGGCAGAACGGCAACCTCACCGTTGCCCTGGACACCGGAGTTTCGGCACCCAGCGACTGTGTAATTGGCCCTGACGGGTGCCTGTGGTTCACCGACCCCGCAGACCACGAAATATTCCAACGAGGGGCACCAGGACACCTTCGCTCCTGGAACCCCGCGACCGGGGAACTGCACACCTGGCTCACTGAGTTGGCATTTCCCAACGGCATCGCTTTTGGTCCCAACGGCACGGAACTGTATCTGGCCGAAACCTCGCTTCGGACTGTGACCCGCTATCAAATGACGGATACGGGACCCGAAGCCGACGGATGGATGGCCACCATCCCTCACGGACATCCCGATGGAATCGCTCTCGATGCGGCCGGCTGGCTGTGGGTTGCAGGCAGCACCGGCCACAACCTCATGGCCTTCGACCCGACCGGCCGAATGTGCCATGAAATCGACTTCGGACCAGGCGTTCTGGTCACAAGCCTCTGCTTCGGCGGCCCTGGTCTGTCGAGGTTGTACGTTACGACTCCCAAAGGCGGGACCGTACTTGAAATCCCGGCCCTGCACCCAGGCCTTCCCCTGCCTGTCCACCGGCAGCGCGCCGGGAACACCGGCAGCCCCGGCGGCTGTTGAACGGCGACGGCGCCTGCCCGAGCGAGGTCATGGCCCGGCTTGCTGCCATCTACGGCGGCGCCGGACCAGGTCTTGCCCTATTGACCCAAATCGACCCGGGCTTTACAGCCTCATTTACCGCCTATGCTGAGGCAGCGTACCGCGGCGCATCACTCGATCCCCGCCTGCGACAGCTCCTGTTGCTCGCCCACGACGTCTCTATCACGAACCTGGATGGAACAGGCGCCCGAAACCGTGTTCTCCTGGCGCTGAAGGCAGGCGCCACCGAGCGTGATGTCACCACGGTCATTGAGCTGGTGACAATGGTTTCCCTGCACGGCCTGACCAGAGGATTTCCGCTACTGTGCCCGCTTGAGGACCAAACTCCGGACACTGACGCTCCTACCGGCGGTTATTGGGCTGCCTTCGAGACCGCCTTCCCCGCATTTCACCGAAGGATGAAGGCGGCGAACCCTGATGCGTTTGCCGCCTACCGGGCGATGGGGGAGCACATCTGGAAGACGGGCAGCCTGGACCCTGCCTGGGCCGAGCTGGTCTTTGTTGTCATCGACCTGGCCAACACCCATCTCTTCACCGAGGGCGCGGCCTTTCACATTCGGAACGCACTGCACTACGGAGCCACGCACCAGCAGGTACTGGACGCTGTATTCCTTACCGTCCCGAGCATCGTCCGCAGCCTCGAAGTGGGTCTGAACGCAGTCGCCGAGGCCACCGCGCTGTTTGAGCAGGAAATCAAAGCCGGCAGCCAGGCTAATCGTTCCTTAGATAATGTCGGCCCCGCGGGCGGCGTAGAGGTTCGTAGGCCTGTGGCGGCTCCCTGCACCGGCCACGAATAGGCGACGGTTCCGGGACAGCATCGGCTGCCGCCGGATCGAGAAACCGGCGGCAGCGGAGACCTTCCGCGGGCTTTTGAACAGTCGACCTGCGAGGCGGACCGGTTGCACAAATTCTTTTCATGCCCGGCCAACCAGCCACCTTGCGTGCCTGGCGACGGTGCGTCCCGTCAAACCAAGGAAGACGCGGGAGGACAACGCCAGGACCCGGTGGGCGGGGTGATGGGGCGGACAGGGGTCCTCACAGCGGGGACCTCCGGCTAGACATCCTCCAAGACATGGGCACGTCGCAGCTTATCGACCACGTGCCGTCCTTCGGCGACCGTGTGGTCCACACACGCGCGGTCGGCACCTGCACCATCACCTCTTTCGAGTGCAGCCAGGATTAGGGCGTGCCCGGCGTTCGAATCCTCGATGGATCCGGAAGGGTTTTCGTAAACTGCCCGCGGAAGATTGTGCCCCAGTTGCCGCAGTACCGAGGTCAGCCGCCGGCTGCCCCCGGTCTGAGTGACCAGAGCGTGAAACTCCCAGTCAAGGTCATGATAGGAGCCCCAGGTTTCCGTCCCGCACATCTGCTCATGCAGGGCCCGCAAGCGGGCCAGCGTGACTTCATTCAGCCGCCGGGCTGCCCGGTTCGCTGCCAGGCCCTGGATCATCCCGTACATACGGTAATGGTCTTCGATGTCCTCCTGCAGGATAGGGACGACGAACGTTCCCCTGTGAGGCTCGGAAGACACCAACCCTTCTGTCTCCAGCGTGATCAAAGCCTCCCGGACAGGCAGTCGGCTGACGCCGAGCTCCTCGGCCAAGGCGTCCTGAGGCACCCGCTGACCGCTGCGAAGAGTTCCGTCAAAAATCAAAGCTCTGATACGGTCCGCCACGTGGTGGCTCATGGTCCGCCGCGGGGCTTTGACCTCCCCTCCCCGGCCGCGGACCCCCTGCAGCTGTTGCGAGGAAGTCGCCGGGCTTTCCACCTGTGGAATGTTGGTCATTGAGGAACCCCTTTCCTATCAGACCAAAAGGACTGGATTTGATAATACATCAAATCCAGTCCTCGGTTCGGGCAAGGGTTAGACCGTTTGCACTGCGGCGCTGGGTGTTCCTCCCACCTCCTCAATGACATCTTCATCCGAGTAGATCGCACGCTTGGACAAAGCGACAACGGATACAGCCCCGATAACTCCACAGACTGCCATCCAAGTGCTGATCAAAAGTGTCGATCCGGTCCAACCAAACAACAGTGTCGCCAGGAAGGGTGTTGCGCCTCCCAGAACGCTGACTGAGATGGCCTGGCAAATTGCGACGCCGCTGAACCTGACGCGCGGATCGAAGCGGCTGGCGAGCATCGCTGCCTGGGGAGACACCAGGGCGGCGTGCGCAGCGGCCAGCGCGAAAGCCATGCCGGCGAAAATCAGTCCCGGCGACTTGGAGTCGACGAGGAAAAACAACAGGAAGCACGAAGGGATGGACAGCAGACACCCCGACAGTAAGACGGCCTTCTGTGAAAAAACATCACAGAGCCAGCCACAGAGTGGAATGGCGAAGAAGTAGACGGCGGCCGCGGAAAGGAGCGGATTTAGCAGGGAACTACTGGGCATTCCAGCCACCGATGTTCCGTAGGAAACCGCGTAAGTGCTGACGACGTAGAAGAGAACCGATCCCGGGGCAACAACGCCGGCAGCGAGCAGGATGTCTCGCCACTGGCTCTTGAACAGGTGGCCAATGGGGGCGCGGACCTTTGCCTGGTTTTGTTCCAGAGCAGCGAAGACAGGGCTCTCCTCAAGGCCAAGACGAATGAACAGCGAAATGATGAACAGGACCGAACTGAAAAGGAAGGGCAGTCGCCAGCCCCATTCAATAAAGCCAGTCCCTGAGATGGCAGTGCTCACGTTCACGGCCAGGGTTGCCAGAAGCAGGCCGCCAGGCGCGCCCACGTAGACCAGGCTGCCGTAGAAGCCGCGGCGACGTTCCGGTGCATGCTCAACGAGCATCAGTGCCGCGCCGCCCCATTCCCCGCCGATTGAGATGCCTTGGGCGAAGCGAAGGACCACCAACAGAGCCGGTGCCAGCCATCCAATTTGGGCCTCCGTCGGAAGGCACCCGATAAGGACGGTAGCGGCGCCCATCATTGACAGCGACGTTATCAGTGTGGCGCGTCTGCCCATCCGGTCCCCCAAGTGACCGAAAATGAGCGCCCCGACCGGCCTGGCGAAGAAGCCCACAGCCAAGGTGGCGAACGCCGCCAACGTTCCGGCCAGAGCGCTGTAGCTGGGGAAAAAGAGCTTTCCGAACACGAGCGCTGCCGACGTGCCGTAAATGAAGAAGTCATAGTATTCGAGTGTCGTGCCGGCGACGGCTGCACTGCCGAGCCGTCCGATACTGGCACGCTTTACTTCTGGTGAAGATGACATTGGTTACTTCCTGTCGAAGCTAAGGAAAGGGATACAGCCCGGTTGCTGTTGCGGTGGCGTCCCGCGTCGGGGAGGTCGCGGGCAGCCGTCATGCGCCGGAAGGTAATTCGGGATGGGATAGCCTCGGTCACCCTGTGCGATTTACATCTGCAACTCGTAACCCCGACAACCCGGTCCCCGCGGCTGTCTGGGCATCAGCGGCCCGCTAAGGGGCGCCATCGTCCATTAGCGGGATAAACATGAGGAGCGAGCTGTGGCTCACCTCACACTGCATCATGTATCAAATATAAGATCCAGATCTTGGCCGAGTCAAGCATGCCCGCCCTCCGGCCCGTATGCGTGCCGATATCACGCCATTCGCTGACGGCTACTGCTGAAAAAGGTGGCCAAATGGACTCAAAAATTGATAATGTATCAGAAATCCGAAGTGCGGATGTTGCGAGTTTTGAAACGAGAACTGCATGAAAGCCATTGTTGTAGAAGAGCCGGGTTCGCCGGAGGTCCTGCGTCTGACATCCGTTCCGGACCCGGTTGCCACGGGCAGGGACTGCTTGGTCCGGGTCATGGCGTGTGGCGTGTCGTCCCACGACGTCGCGACGCGCAACGGGACGCTGCGCCGGGGAATCGTCATGCCGGTCATTTGCGGGCACGAGATCTCCGGTGAGGTTGTTGCCGTGGGTCCAGATGTTACCGAATGGCGACCGGGCGATCAGGTCGTCAGTACTCAACGCCGACGTGTCTGCGGGCGCTGCAAATGGTGCCGGAGCGGCCGTGAGACGCTTTGCCCCGACCATGAGTTCCTGGGGGACGTTGGGCTCAATGGCGGATATGCCGAAATGGTCCTCATCCAGGAGGACAACCTGGTCACAAAGCCCGGCAACCTTTCGCACGCCCACGCATGCGTGGTGGCCAGTGCAATTGGCACCGAGCTCAACGCTCTCTGTGATGTGGCAAGGGTCCAGGCAGGAGAGTCTGTGTTGGTCACCGGAGCGGGGGGAGGCCTTGGAATTCACGGAATCCAGGTAGCGCTGGCCTGCGGGGCCCGGACGCTTGCCGTCACGACATCTGAGGAAAAGGCCGAGGTGTTGCGCCAGTTGGGTGCCGAGGTGATTCTTGCCGAGCGCGGTAAGGACTTTTCGCCGCTGGTACTTGCCGCAACCGGAGGCGAGGGTGTTGATGTGGCCATCGACAACGTTGGCAGCCCCGTGTTCACCGAGGTACGGCGGAGCATGGCCAGAGGAGGGCGATGGGTTCTCGTCGGTCAACTGACGGGAGACTTCATTCCCTTCAATCCGGCACAGCTCTTCCTGCGGGGAATCCATTTGATGTCTGCTCTAAGCACGTCCAGGCAGCAGCTGAAAACCTCGTTGTCTCTGGTCGAGCGGGGCTTGGTCAAGCCGATCATTAGTCATCAGCTGCCGCTGGAGCGGATCGCGGAAGCCCACGAACTTGTTGAATCAGGGCGCAGCTTTGGGCGAATTGTGGTCTTGCCCAATATGAAGACTCAAGACCAGCTGCCGTCAGCGCCGTAAACGCAGCTCGCCGCTGATCCCTGGATCGTTAGGAGTGCGGGGCCGTGGCTTCCCGCGGCCCTGCATGAGCGGATTTTGTTTCATCAGGTACGCGGTCGGAGAGGCTGCAGGGCGGGGGCGGCTGGGTCAGCCTCCGGCCCGGGCGGATTCAGCCGGGGGCAGCTGTTCAGCGGCCGCGATGCGTTCGTCGAAGTGCAGGGCGAGCAGTTCGCCTGAGTGCACAATGTGGCTTTCCATGGCTGACCGAGCCGCATCAGGATCTTTCGCCCGTATGCCGTCGAGGACTCTTGCATGGTCGTCCAGGGTGGCTTGAGGCCAGCCTGGGATTGATGAGTAGAACCTGCGCGGGACGTAGCGTGTCATCAAGCCCAAGACCCAGACGATCTTGCGGGAGTCGGCGAGGAGGTTTATTTCGCGGTGAAAGGCGTGGTTCTTCTCTTCGAGGAGCTCCAGATCGCCCCGTGCCGCCGCCGCGATGAGTTCGTGGTGAAGGGCCTCGAGTTCAGCGACGCCAGCCGGCCCGGCTTTCGTCACGGCCCGGCATGCCAACTCACCCCCAATGAGGGCCTGAACCTTGAAAAGGTCCCGGATGTCCTGTCCGGTCAAGGGCGCTACCAGAAAACCCCTACGGGGAACGAGCTCAAGAAAGCCCTCCACCCGCAGAGCCTGAAGGGCTTCCCGGGCCGGCGTCGTGGAAATTTCCAGGGCCTCGCCGATCGACTCGGGGCGAACCGATGTCCCGGGCCGCAGTTCGCCGGACATGATGAGCCCGCGCACATACGAGGCGGCCTCATCGCTCAACTGCGGGCGGGCACGGCTGCGGGAGCTGTGGTTCGTCATGGTGGGAAGGCCTCTTTCTGATGTAATGCTCCACTACAACATACGGCAGCGGGCGGGCGCCCCTCTTTGTGCACGCCCCGGAAACAGGTCACCCCTTCCAACGCTAGGGATGCTGTCCTGCTTCCATGAGTATCTTTCGGGCCCGTTCCACGACTGGCCTGTCAACCATCTGTCCATTTACCTGGGCGGCGCCGCCCGAAGCTTGGACTACCTCCCGGGCCCAGGAGACATCCTCCCTGGACGGCCTGAAGGCATCATGGACTACCGCCACTTGTGCGGGATGAATGCACAGCTTGCCGCCGAATCCGAATCTGCGGGCCTGTCGTGCGGACCGGGATACAGGCGCCGTTGACACGATGTCGGTGGACGGCGAATCCCACGGGGCAGCGATTCCAGCAACCCGTGAGGAAACCACCAGGTGGGATCGTGCGTAGTCGAGGAACCGGCCCTCTGTCGCATTCATGTCGAGCAAGTAGTCAATCGCGCCGAACGCCAACCGGCTGACCTTCGGCACCTGCGCCAGAGACAGGGCGTTGGACAGTCCCAAGGCTGATTCAACGAGAGGCACCAATGACAGCCCTTCCGGAATGCGGGCGCCCAGCTTCCCGAGTGTTCGCGGATTCTCCGCCTTGGGCACCATAATCCCCAGGAGACCGTTTCCGGGCTCTCTGGACAGTTGCAGCAGTGCAGCGGTCTCCTCCCTGTAGCTCTCGGATTCGGAGTGGTTCACCCTAACCACCGCGCTTAAACCACTGCTGCTTTGCGGGGCGAGCTCCGCCAGCACTGTTTCCAGGGCAGATCTTTTTGAGGATGCCGCTACTGAATCCTCAAGATCGACGATGACCACGCCGGCACCGGATTGAGCCGCCTTTAGGAAGCGCTCCGGCCGGTCACCGGGAACAAAAAGAGCTGTGATGGCTTGAGTGACCCGGCCTTTCACAGCGTTCCCAGGTCTGGGAATGAAGACTCATCCGGCCGGGCTGCGCTCACGTCAGGAAGATGTCCCTGCCGGTACACGAGGAATGTTCGACGATAGCTGATAACAATCTCCTGCTTCTGGTTGAAGCCTTCCGTCGCAACCGTGACCAGTCCAAGCCCCGGCCGGGACTGGGAGGGCCGGCACTCCAACACCTTGGAGCGCGAGTAAATGGTGTCCCCCTCATAGACGGGGTGCGGCATGCGTACCGCGTCCCATCCAAGGTTCGCGAAGACGTTCATGGACAAATCAATGGTGGACTGGCCGGTGACCAAGGCCAGCGTAAACGTCGAGTTCACCAACGGACGACCGAACTCGGTTCCGGCAGCGAAGTTGGTATCGACGTGGGTCTTGGCAACATTCTGGGTCAGGAGGGTGAACCACTGGTTGTCTGCCTGGGTAACGGTCTTCCCAAACGGGTGGTAGTAGATGTCACCCACCGAAAAATCCTCGAACAGCCGCCCGGTCCATCCAGCAACCACTCGCACCGGTTCCAACCCTTCACTGCCCAGCACCTTATCCGCCTCTTCTGACGTCATCGTATCTCCTTGCTTGGAATTGCAAATATATAATATTGTCACCTGCTGATGTGTCACGACGGAACGGTCTCACCCGGCCCTTAGCTCCCTTGTAGGCGCGCAATATATTATGTATTCTAGGCGGCAGGCATCGATATTACAAAGGAGTGACCATGCTGACCGACACCATCAAGACAGACGGGCTGCGAGCCCAAACCCGTGATCTATGCGCCGACTTCCCGGATGAGTACTGGCGTGAGACGGACCTTCACCGCCGGTACCCGCAGGAGTTCGTAGATCACCTGACTGCAAGCGGACTTCTTTCAGTACTCATACCGTCCGAGTACGGCGGCCTTGGCCTGGGGCTGACTGAAGCGAGCGTCGTGATGGAAGAGATCAACAAGTCGGGGGGACACTCTGCGGCATGCCATGCACAGATGTATACGATGGGGGCGCTTCTTCGACATGGCTCTGAGGCTCAGAAACGGGAATTTCTACCCCAAATCGCCGCAGGCGAGCTCCGCCTCCAGGCGTTCTCCGTAACGGAGGATGTGGCGGGTTCCGATACGACCAGCATTGAAACGGCGGCTGTGCCGGACGGTGACGGGTTCATTATCAGCGGACACAAGAGCTGGACCAGTCGCATCGACGAATCGGATCTCGCCCTGGTCCTTGCGCGAACGTCACCCAGGGGAGAGGACCGGACCCACGGACTGACGTTGTTCCTCGTTGATCTCCGACAAGTCCGGGCAGAGCAGCCGGAGGCTCTGAAGGTTGTCAAGGTCCGGACCATGTTCAACTACGCGACCAACCAGATCTTCTACCAGGGCCTGCGGGTTCCCGCCACCTCCGTCATCGGCGAGGTAGGCAAGGGCTTCCGATATGTCATTGACGGCTGGAACGCCGAGAGAATTCTTTTGGCCGCCGAAGCCATCGGCGACGGCTACTGGTTTACGCAGCGGGCAACTGATTATGCAAACCGTCGTCAAGTGTTCGGCCGCTCCATCGGTGCAAACCAAGGTGTGCAGTTCCCGATCGCCGACGCCTACATGAAAATCCGCGCCGCAGACATGATGCGCTATGAGGCGGCCCGGCTGTTTGATGAGGGCAAGCCTTGCGGTGCCGAGGCGAACATGGCTAAACATCTGGCATCAGAGGCGAGCTGGGAGGCGGCCAACGTATGTCTCGATACCCACGGCGGCTACGGGTTTGTCGATGAATACGACGTGGAACGCAAGTTCCGGGAAACGCGAATGTTCCAGGTCGCCCCGATCAACAACAACCTGATCAAATCCTTCATTGCGACGAAGGTCCTCGGCCTGCCGCGCTCCTACTAAATGGCATTCGTGAGACTGCATCTGCAGCATGACTGGCTGGCCGTAATCGGTCAGTGCGTTGAGATACGGAGAGGCCATACCCCGGTGCGCACCGGATTCGTTGACTCGGTCACCGACGATGGCTCCATTCTCTGGATCGCCGCGCACGGTGTTCACCCTCGCATGATGATTGAGCGCGCGCTGGGCTTTCAGGTCTGGGTTTCCTACAAGTGGGACACCCAACGGTAGGCCACGAAGTCCGCCGGGTACTGCCGGTAGTCCCCGGCCAGCAGGTCCCCTTCGGGACGCCGCGTCGGTAATGCGTTACAGAGGGGCGTTCCCTACCTTGCCACGCACAAATAGCAGGCAGCACCCGATGGGGGAGAGGGGGCTGCAAGGAGTGGTTTACCCCACGTTCACAGCTCAGGCCGGAAGCTTGCAGAAAGAGACACCCATGTACCCCTTACACCCCGAACAATTCCTGATGCTCCACAATGCGGAACGCGACCGTGTGAGCACTAGGATGCCCGGTCCCCCCGGAGACAATGCCGATGAGCCCGACATATGGGTCAGCGGTAAAGGTTCCTCCTGCCTGACGGAATGGGAAGAAGCAACCGGGCAGCCCGAGCCTCAGAGTCAAGGACACCCCAGGAGTCGGGGGAGGATGGCATGACACTCACCCAGTGGCTACTCAATGCAGGTCTCCTGGTATTTATCCTGGCATCCAATCTCGGAACGCGGCCTCTCACGGCCGGCCGCCTGGCCATGCCGGTGGTCCTCTCCGTTTTTGCGGCCGTCGTGTTCCTCTCCAACGCCCCGGTCCTTGGCAATGACGTTGCCCTGGATTTTGTAGGGGCAGCGGCAGGCGTGGCGCTGGGGATCGTGGCAGGGATGCTCATGCGTGTCAGACGCGGTGTGGGCCGAAGGCTTGTCAGCACCGCCGGTAGCGCTTATGCAGTGCTATGGTTCATCGTCATCGGCGGCAGGGTTGCCTTCGCTGAATCGGCCAACGGATGGGCTAAGGCTGCCATCACCGACTTCTCCATAAGCAACCGCATCACCGGCTCGGACGCGTGGACAGCGGCCTTCATCGTCATGGCGCTCACTATGGTCGCCGCCCGTGTGCTCACCACAATCATCCGGTGCCGCGTCGTAGCCTCTTCCCCCGCCGGTCACGACCACGATGTCTCGCAGGAGCTGACTGCCGGCGCCTCTTTCGAAAGAAGGCCGTGATGCGTACAGCAGTTGCTTCGCGGTTCCGCCCCCTTTACGAGGCCCTGGGGCTGGCGGCGGGAGTCATGGTGCTGACCATCACCGTCGCGTACGTTCTCGGCTGGTTGACGCCAGGACTTGATCTCTTGCAGCGTCGGCTTATTGCCGTGCTGGTCCTCGCCGTCTTCGCCACGGTAGTAGTCGTTGCCAAAGACCGAACGATACTAAGCTCTGGAGGCATTGAGCCCCGGTTGCTCATCATCCCGGGCCTTATCGTCCTGTCGCCTTTCGCAGGCGGCGTGAAGGATGTCGGGTTTGAAACCGGAAGCCTTCTCGTGGCCGGATACCTCGCAACGGGTGTGTACGAAGAACTCTGGTTTCGAGGAATAATATTGAAAAGCCTCCACACGTGGACGCCCCTGCGGTCAGCGTGTCTGTCCTCAGCCTTGTTCGGCTCCGCGCATCTGTCCAACCTCGCATTCGGAGCAGATCCTCTAGTCACAGCTGCCCAAGTCATCGGCGCCGCATGCTTCGGCTTCGGACTGGCCGCCCTGCGACTGCGCGGAACCACACTCTGGCCCCTGATCATCCTGCACGCGGTTGGAGACATCGCCCTCCAATTCGGGAACATCACGAGTGCGTGGCGCTGGACAAACATGATCGTAAGCGACATTTGCATGCTAATTTTCGGGCTGATCATCCTTCGTGCCTCCACCGGCCGAAGAAATGACCCAAGCATCACCTAGCACGGTGATCGCGCAGGGACGGTATATCGGAGGGAAACCGTCATCGTGCGCGTCACTGCCGCCACGATCGACCCGCTCCGCCTAATGAGAACACCAACCCCCGGCAAGTTCCCCAGCTCCCGTGGTTTAGGTGAGGGAACAGGGCGGGGCCGCGAAAACCCCTCGAAAACAAAGCGACAGTGGTGCCATTGCCTGTATGGCAGCACCGAGACAGGGCACACCTGAAGCCCGGAAAGGAGAGACAGGATGCATCAACGACCATCCCAGGACGGGGCAGCAAGGGATTTCATGTCGGGAGTGTCCAAGCCCACGACTGGTGCCCCTGTCAGTTGGCTGGCGACTTACCCCATCGCTCTTCCGCGTGACTACGACATGGGCATCATCAGGGAAAGAGTTGCTACCCGCGGGACCGCGTTGGACCAGCGTGCCGGGTTGAGGGTCAAGGCGTACCTCATCAGCGAAGCCGGCGTCGATGGTTCAAGTGTGAACATGTATGCGCCCTTTTACCTCTGGTCAGATGCCGCCGCCATGGCAGAATTCCACTGGCAAGGCGGTGGATTCGAAGGAATTGTCAGGGATTTCGGACGGCCACGGGTCCATACATGGCTGCCCGTGGCCACCGCATCAGGCGCGCTTCCCCACGGACAGGCCCGGCATGCGACCACCCTGTCCTCAATGGTCGGTCCTGACCTGCTCGCCGGAGCCGACGAGCAGGCGGCACTCGTGCGTCAGCTCTCACTGCAACCGGGTGTTGCATGGGCAGCGGCAGGGATCAATCCCGAAACATGGCAATCGGTCCTTTTCGCCCTGGGCGACGAGACTATGGACGCACACGGGGACCGCTGGCAGGTTCTGCACGTCAGCGCACCAAGCTGACCTCTCGCCGGTACCACGCCTTCGGTAGCACGCGGCGAAACAGGCGGACCCGTCAAGAGACGCAACAAGACCACCCGGAAACCCGGCTCGTCCCTGATATGACCCGGTACCGCAAAAGCCGGAAGCCAGCGACTCAGCAATGAAAGTTTGGGAGAAAGAGAAATGTCCGCCCTACAGGAACACCACAAACAGCTGTTCGTTCTGTCCGTAACTTACCTGGTCGACCTAACAGAAGTGGACCGGCACCTTGACGCGCACCGGGAGTGGCTGGATAAGAACTTCGCGTCGGGACTGTTCATGGTTTCCGGGCCGCAGGTTCCCCGGCGGGGCGGGGTGATTCTCGCCAGGGCCAACAACGAATTGTCGATCACGGAAGCGGTCAACCAGGACCCGTTTGTCCGCGCAGGCGTTGCCCGCTATGACATCGTTGCGTTCAGCCCGACGCGGGGGCCGTACGCTGCCCAGCTTATGGAGGCTCCTGCGACAACCCCGGCCAACTAGCGCAGCTGCTAGATTCCTCTGCACCCCCTGGCGCGGCGGTCACGTACGGAAGGCTCACATGCACACGGAAACCTGCCCGGAAAGGGCCAGCGGTTACCGTGCCGCCGGCAAGATCAGCACGTTCGGTCATGCCCGTTCGGCCATACCCCGGTGCCGCCGACGGCAGTTCCCGCGGCCCAGAAGTGTTGGTGACATACACGTCCACCGTGCAAGGCCCCCAGACAAGCTCAACCTCGACGTCGGACCCAGGGGCATGCTTCCGGACATGGGAGAGAGATTCCTGGGCGGCACGGTACAGTGCCAGCTCAGCGTCCGGAGTCAGCGGCGCAGGGATTCCCCGGTTGCTGTAGGAGACATGACCCGGTGAGGCGCGGCGATGCTCATCAACCAGAGACTCAATCCGTTCAGGCCCCGGCAGCTCCTTTCCCCGCAGGGTCCGGACGGCATGCCGGGCCTCGGCAAGACCCGCTCGGGAAAGTTGCTGGGCCTGCTGCATCGTTTCGAGGACTCTTGGATCGGTCCGGGTGCTTTGAGCCAGCAGCGTGCTCCTTTCAACCTGAAGAACAAGACCCGAGAGAGTGTGGGCCAGACGGTGAAAACACACCTCCAACCACTTGCTTTCCAAAAACGGCAATGCGGGACCGGGCCCAGCTGGTCGGTCACGCCTCCCGTGATCGCCTAGTCAAGGGCCGAACGGGTACGCTCTTCACGCCAGGGACGCAACACTGACCTAGCGCGCTGACGCAACAAGACATCAGCATCCGCCACGTCATTCCTCGGGCCGTGTGTTCGAACAAAGCCACGCCGAGTTCTTCCCTGAGGGGGACTGTGGAATTAACGGTGTATCCGGCTCGACACGCCGGGCGGTGAGCCTGGCGGGGAGGAGCCCGATATGGCCGCAACACTTGAGGCTGTGCCGAGTACGAAAACCGTTGAGAAACTGACAGAGAAGTCCGAGGCCGAGGCCGCGCGGGAGCTGGTGAGGATGGCCAAGGAACAGGGCCTGTCCCTGACCGGACCGGACGGTCTGCTCAAGCAGCTGACCAAGACCGTCATCGAGACCGCCTTGGACGAGGAACTGACCGAGCACCTCGGTTATGAACGGCACGACACGGCTGCAAAGGTCACTGCCAACTCGCGCAACGGCACCCGGCCCAAGACCGTGCTGACAGAGACGACAGGCCCGGTGGACATTGACGTTCCGCGGGACCGGGACGGCACGTTCGAGCCCAAGATCGTCGCCAAGCGCCAGCGCCGGCTGACCGGTGTTGATGAGATGGTCCTTTCGCTGTATGCCAAGGGCCTGACCACCGGGGAGATCAGCGCCCATTTCGCCGAAATCTACGGCGCCTCGGTCTCGAAGGAGACGGTCTCGCGGATTACCGACCGGGTGCTTGAGGAGATGGCGGCGTGGCAGAACCGGCCGCTGGACGAGGTGTACGCCGCGATCTTCATTGACGCTATTGTCGTCAAGGTCAGGGACGGGCAGGTGGCCAACCGGCCCGTCTACGCCGCCATCGGGGTCACGCTCGCGGGCGAGAAGGACATTCTGGGCCTCTGGGCCGGGACCGGTGGGGAAGGCGCCAAGTTCTGGATGAGCGTGCTGACCGACATCAAGAACCGCGGCGTGAAGGACACCTTCTTCCTCGTCTGTGACGGGCTCAAGGGCCTGCCCGAGGTTGTCACCAACGTCTGGCCGCTGACGACGGTGCAGACGTGCATTATCCACCTGATCCGGAACACGTTCCGTCTGGCCTCGAGGCAGGACTGGGACGCCCTCAAACGCGATGTGAAGCCGATCTACACCGCGGTCAATGCCACGGCGGCAAGGGCGGCGTTTGAGGAGCTCACGGAGCGCTGGGGCAGGAAGTACGGGGCGATCCCTCGATCCGACCGGTGCCGGCAGGACCCGATGGACAATGCGCTGGAAGCCCGCTTTGAACGCCTTCGCCATCACTTTCAGCGACCGATTCCCGGCAGCCGAAAGCTACTAAAAGAAACCGCCGGATACACCGTTAATGAGATAGTCCCTGGACTTACGCCACCTCGACTATTTCGTCGTCCTGTCCTCGTTGTCCCCCTGGATAGCGGGATCGGCAGAGCATCGGGCGTCGGCGAGAGCGAGCCGTTCTTTGTATTTGAAGTACTGGCTGAAGGTGGCGTAGGTGGTACCGGAGAGGATGAGGGCTACCGGCACGGTCCAGGCAAAATCCATTTGTGGGGTTTCCTAGGTCTCGTAGTCTGTCTGAGCAGCCGGCCTGCGCCGGCACTCTCACGCGGGGTGATCAGGTCGCTCGGATCGGGTGCTAGTTGGAGCGGTTTAGTAGTCGGGCGCGCAATCGGTGGAGTTTCGGCATGATTCCTTGGATGACGATCGGAACGGCGATCGTTGCCAGCACGAAAGTACGCAGGATCAGGTGGTGAGTGGCAAGCTGCATTCACCGAATGCGAGGTTGGTGGCTGTCAGGGTCGGGAATACAGCGAGCCAGATCGTGAGTGTTGGTGTGAGTGGTTAGAGCATTGGCCAGAGATGGTCTTCGCCGTTGGGGTGGGCTTTGCGGAGGATCCGTAACCCGTAAGTGAGCAGGATGATGTCGCCGCCGATCATGAGGATCCACCGCCAGGTGCTGGTCACCTCTCCGATCTGCAGCGCAATGTCCGTCAGGGCGTGGATGATGATGAGTGGCCACAGTGATACGCCCCTGAGCCTCAGGGCGGCCATACCGATCCCGAAGCAGGTAGCACCGACCACTTGTGCAGCGGTCACGGCCGGGTTGGCGCCGAAGGCGATGTTGACCAGGTGTATGACCCCGAACAGGGCAGATGAGAGCAGTGCCGCCTTCACGGGGGTCCAGGCTCCCAGGCTGTTCAGGATCAGCCCCCGGAACCAGAACTCCTCGTAGACCCCGGTGGCCACGTACCCGAGGACGAGAGTGCCGGCCGCCTCCAGACCGACGTCCTTGATACCGGGAAGGAAAGGGGCGAGGGCCACCAGCAGGGGCACGATGAGCAGGACGGGGTGAATCCGACCCGAGGTCAGGAGGTCCCTGCGGGTCACGGCGATGGTGATCGTGGCGAACGCAGCAAGAACAAGCACAGCGATGAGGCGTTGCTGCATGGGTTCCATGGCGGGTGCCAGCCATTGGATGATAAGGGCCGCGGCGATGGTGAGGCCGGCGGTGAGGCCGGTCAGGGACAGGGCAGTGGTCAGCGGTCGTGCGGGTGCGGAGGTATCGGTGGTGGTCATGGTGGGCTCCCGGGATCAGTAGCCGCGGACGGGCTGGGGCGTGGTGGCGTCGGCCTGGATCGGCAGGGTCCGGCAGCGGATGTAGGTGGTGAGGACCCGGGCGGCCACCATGGTCAGGGCCATGATGATGAACGCCGCCGTCCAGGCGTCGGAGCCGGTGATGGAGTTGCTGATGGAGAAGTCACGGACGGCAGGGGCCGCCCACCCGCTGGCCGATTCGGCGAAGGCGACCCGTCCGCCGATGACCATCAGCCACAGCAGCGCGTACGGGAATCCGGCGCGGCTGATGATCTGGCCGCGGGGGCCGCGTTCGACCCGCATCAGGAGGGCGGCGAGGATACCCAGGCCGATGCCGGCGCCGGCTCCGATGTAATCCAGGGCGAGGTCGTTGCCGCGGGTCGGGACGTTGGTGAGCAGCAGAATCCCTGCCACGGCGGCGAGGATGATCGGCAAGGTGAGGCGGCGGCGGGTGACCGAACGGGTGCCGAGGTTGGTGGCGAGGATGAAGATCAGAAGGCCAGCGTTGAGCAGCCATTGGGTTGTGGTCATGGGGTTTCTCCGGTGCGTTTGAGGGCTCGTGGGGAGCTCGTCGGGGTGCTTGTTTCCAAGCTACGCAGGAGAATCCGGGACCGATTCGGCCCGTCGGTGGATTCGTGATTCAGGTGTTCTCCACCCTGGGGTGGAGGAGCCTAGCCGGTGATGAGCCGGTGGCGGAACGCGTAGGCGACCAGCTGGGCCCGGTCGCGCATGCCTGTCTTGGCGAGCAGGTGGTTGATGTGGGTTTTGACCGTGGAGTCTGAGACGAACAGGCGGTCGGCGATCTCGCCGTTGGACAGGCCTTCGGCGACCAGGATCAGGACGTCGGTCTCCCTGGGTGTCAGGGCCGTGGGCGCGTCCGGTAGGTCCTGCCCGGTGTCGGGGACGAGGGCGGTGTGGTCCCCGCGGCGCAGGGCTTCAAGGAGCCGACGTTGGACGGTGGGGTCCAGTTGCGCTTCGCCGGCGGCGACGCTGACGAGGGCCTGGCGGATTTCCTCGGCACCAGCGTCCTTGGTCAGGAACCCGCGGGCACCGGCTTTTAGGGCGGCGAAGACCCATTGGTCATCGGCGTAGGTGGTCAGGACGAGAACCTTGACTTCCGGCATCTCCCGGGTGAGGGCCTCGGTGGCTTCGGCTCCGTTCATCACGGGCATGTTCAGGTCCATCACGACAACGTCCGGGTTGAGCTCCCGGGCCTGGCGGACGGCGTCGGCGCCGTCGACAGCTGTGCCGATGACGGTAATGCCCTCCAGGAGGTTCATGATCATGGACAGCCCGTCCCGGACGATTTTCTGGTCGTCGGCGATGAGCACCCGGACTTCGGCTGTGTCCATCGTTCCCCCTTTGTACAGCGGCCACACTGGGGGAGGTTCGCTGAAGCGTGTTGACGCCGTGTCCCGGATGGACCTGGCGTGTGGAAGTATTCCACCATGATTTCAACCCGCCAATGGCTGACTCCCCTCGGCGTAGCTACCGCCGCCCTCGTGGTCATCATCGCCGGCTTCTCCGGTCCAGGGTTCTCCGGGCAAGGGGACGGGCTGCTGAACCTGGTCTCGGCGCTGGCCTTCGCCGCCGCGGCCGTGCTGTTCCTCGTCCGGGAGAACCTGCCCGGGGCAGGGTTCCTGCTATTGACGGTCCTGATGGGGCTGGGAGTCCTGGGCATGCGTCTTGCAGATCCCGCAGGCGAAGTCCTGGCCTTGTTCCTGCTGGCGGCCTTCACCCCTCTGCGTCCGCCGCGCCCGGCCCTGGCCGTGGTGACCCTGCTGTCGGTTCTGGCCTTCAACGTCCTGCAGCTCAGCTCTGGGCACTCGGCCCTGACGCTGATCTTGGCCACGGACGCCGGGGCAGGATTCTTCTTTCTGGTCGGCACCCTGCTGAGGCGGGAAAAGGAACAGCGGCTGCGCATCACGGTCCTCATGGAAGAGCTCAAAGCCAGCAGGGAAGCGGAGCAGGCCGCGTCGCTGGCCGCTGAACGCGGCCGGATGGCCCGTGACGTTCACGACGTCCTGGCCCACACCCTCTCCGGCCTAGTCCTCCAGCTCGAAGGTGCACGCATGCTCGCGTCAAGCACAGGCGCCGACGAAAGGCTGCTCAAAGCCGTCACCCAGGCCCACAAGCTTTCCCGCTCCGGGCTGACAGAAGCCCGACAGGCCGTGAAGACCCTCCGGGGCGACGACCTGCCAGGCCCGGAGCTGATCGAATCGCTTATCGACCAACACAGACTTACAGCGTCGGGGGAGGCCCGATACCGCACCACGGGAACGCCCGTTGCCCTGCCGCCTGAGGCTGCCCTGGCGCTGTACAGAACAGCCCAGGAGGCCCTGTCGAACGTCCGGAAACACGCGCCCGGGGCAAACGTCGATGTAGAACTCGCCTGGGGAATGGGCCGGGTGGACCTTCAAATCATCAACACCGTGGTCAAGGGTGCCGCCCCTCGTTCAGCAACGCCAGGTTACGGCCTGGCCGGAATGAGAGAACGGGCAGAACTGGCCCGCGGGCACGTTACCAGCGGGTTCACCCTCGAGGGGTACAAGATACACCTGTCTTTGCCCTGCAAGAAAGAAGTGCCGTCACCGCGGTATTAGTTTCAAAAACGTCCAAGAACGTGTACGAGCTGTTTTCAAGCCTCTCCCGAGCCTAGAATCAACGCCGATAATGGAGATTCCGTCAACCTAGCGAGCGGCAGATGAGGCATCGCCCTGCACGGTTACTTGCGCTTCGCCAACCTCCTTGTTCCAGGCCTCTTGGATGGGGACGGAAGATTCGTCGATATGAGCGCAGCTGCGGGTCACAAACTAACTCGGGAAGTGACATCTTGCGGTAGCGCAATAGTTGCGCAAAAATAAAAGAACGATGCTCGGGTGAGGATCGCCAGGTCGAGCGAAAAATTTTGCACTGTCATGTCGGCTCTACCCGAGCAAGTCCTGCTCGTTCCGCCCGGTGGCGGAAAGCGGGTCCGATGGGGCCTGCGGGAGAGCAATCGCTTTGCTGGGGGACGCGGTCTGATCTGCCATATCGCGAAGGAGCATTTCCAATGGCACAGAACGTTAAAACTACGGCGGTGGGCAATGCGCGGTGGAAGCGGTTGATTCCCGTCGCCATCGTTGTCTACATCATCTCGTTCATGGACAGGACGAATATTGGGTTCGCGCTAAACGGACTTCATCAGGACCTGGGTATAGACGCCGCCCAGCAGGGCCTGGCTGCTGGCATCTTCTTCATCGGCTATCTCGTCCTGCAAATTCCGGGCGGCTACCTCGCCGAGCATTGGAGTGCGAAGAAGTTCGTCGGAATCATGGTGCTCATCTGGGGCGTACTGGCCGTCCTTTCCGGCTTCATCCAGGACTTCACACAGCTGCTCGTGGTGCGCTTTTTCCTGGGCGTGGCCGAGGCGGGAATCTGGCCGGCGATCCTTGTTCTGATCAGCCACTGGTTCCCCGCTGCGGAGCGGGCGCGGGCCTACGCGTTCTGGATGATGAATATTGCCATCGCTTCGATCATTACGGCGCCCCTTTCCGGATGGATACTCTCCTTCTCGGACTGGCGGTGGCTGTTTATCATTGAGGGCATTTTCCCGTTCGTTATCGCCGCACCCCTGTGGTGGGCCCTGATCGCTGACCATCCACGCGCGGCGGCATGGTGCTCCGTCCAGGAGCGGGAGTACATCGAGAGGGGACTTGCTGCTGACGCAAAGGCACATCCTCAGCAGGAGAAGCTGGGCCTGCGCCATGTCATGTCCAACACGGTCGTGTGGCGGCTGACGCTGGTGTACTTCCTCATCCAGATTGGCTTCTATGGCATCAACATATGGCTCCCGCATGTGATCAAGACGATCACATCCGGGTCCTCTGTGGAGGTGGGGCTGATCACCGCAATTCCGTACGTGCTGGCGATGGTCGGTCTCTGGTACAACGCCAAAGCAGCTGACCGTTCGGGCCGTTACTCCACCCACGTGTTGCTGTCGATGGCGGTCGGTGCTGTTGCGTTGGTGGTCTCGGTAGCAACCGGTGACAATGCGCCGTTCCTCGCGGTAACCCTCATCAGCATCGCCGTCGCCGGGGCCTTGGCCTATGACGGCCCCTTCTGGGCTTCAGCGTCCCGTGCGATGCCGGTCGCCGTGGCCGGCACAGCCATGGGGCTGATCAATGCGGTAGGAAATCTCGGCGGATTCGTGGGACCGTACGTTGGTGGTTTTCTGCAGGATGCGACGCACGGCAGTTTCCTGGCCACGTCCATCTTCCTGGCAGGCTGCCTCCTGGCCGCCGGCCTGGTGATGCTGACACTGCGGCGCAGCGGTGACAGGCCGCTGTCAGTCAACCGGTCGCAGGGGGCGCGTTCCGGAGGGCCAGAGGCGCAAACAACCAGGCAGAAGACATCCTGACGGGCGGACATTGCGCCAAAGGCCAACCGGGCGGCCACGAGATGCTTGTCGCCGCCCGGCAGCGGTAGCCACTCCTCACGGACTCACCGGCGACGATGGGCCAGCCGCAAGGTGCGGCATGGCCCACCGTTGCGTCTTGTCGATGTCGCTTCCTGTCGAGGTTGAGAGTCCGTGCGCTTCCGTGCGCCGCTCGCATCCATGCAGGCAACGCGGGCTTCCGATCCATCCCTTATTTAAGTTCTCTTTATCATCTGTACCTTCAGTCGCCGTGATCCTGCCGGAGGGGCTAAGTGCAGCGCCGATAGCTTTGCGCTTCATGTGGCCCTTCCGTTCAAAGAGCGGTCCGGCTCGCCCTGGCTTGGTTCATGTTCCTTAGGGCTGGGTAGCGGGGTGTTGCTGTGCCTTGAGTGCCCATGGTGGAGTTGGAGGGCGCAGTGGATCAGCGGGAAGTGGCTGAAGGCCTGGGGTGTGTTGCCTAGTTGACGGTGGGCTTTCGGGTCCCATTCTTCGCTGAGCAGGCCGACGTCATTGCGGAGTGTAAGCAGGCGTTCGAACAGGTTCGCGGCCTCGTCCCGGCGGCCGATGCCCAGGAGTGCGTCGGCCAGCCAGAAGGAGCAGGCCAGGAAGACGCCCTCGGTGCCGGGCAGCCCGTCATTGCTGGCTTCCGGATGGTATCGGAGGACGAACCCGTCCTGCGTCAGGTTCCGCTGGATCGCGTCGACCGTGCCCACCACGCGGGGATGGTCGTGGGGAAGGAACCCGACGCGGGGGATCAGCAGCAGGCTGGCGTCGAGTTCCTTGCTGCCGTAGGACTGGACGAAAGTGTTTCGTTTTTCGTCGAAGCCGTGGGCCATGACATCGTCGTGGATCTCCTTGCGCAGTCTGGCCCAGCGTTCGCCGGGTCCGGGCAGGCCGGACTCCTGGACTGCCTTGACCATCCGGTCCGCGGCGACCCAGGCCATTACCTTGGAATGGGTGAAATGGCGCCGGGGTCCGCGCATCTCCCAGAGCCCGTTGTCCGGCCGGTCCCATGCGCCCTCCAGGTATTCCATCAACGCCACCTGGATGTCCCAGGAATCATCCGTAGTGCCGGGGTCCGCGGCGCGGGTGAGGGCCAGGCCGTCCAGGACCTCTCCCCACACGTCCAGCTGCAGCTGCGGGGCGGCGGCGTTGCCGGTGCGGACCGGTTTGGAGTTCTCGAAGCCCGCCAGCCACGGCAGTTCGGCTTCGGGCAGCCTTCGGGTGCCGTCCAGCCCGTACATGATCTGCAGGTCCGCGGGGTTGCCGGCCACGGCGCGCAGCAGCCACTCCCGCCACGCCGCGGCTTCGTCGACATACCCGCATGCCAGCAGGGACTGCAGGGTCAGGGTGGCGTCACGCAGCCAGCAGAAGCGGTAGTCCCAGTTGCGGCTGCCCCCTGGGTCCTCGGGCAGTGAGGTGGTGGCGGCGGCCACGATGCCGCCGGTGGGGGCGTAGGTGAGAGCCTTGAGCGTGATCAGGGACCGCTCCACGGCGTCCTTGTAGTCCCCGGCCATGGTGTTCCGGCCGATCCATTGCTCCCAATACTCCTGGGTGGAGGCCAGCGCGGTCTCCGGATCGGTTTGGTCCGGGACCGGTTTGTAGCTGTGCGCCCAGCGCAGGACGAACGGGATGCGGTCGCCGGCTTTGACGGTGAATTCGCTGACGGTCCGCATGTCCCGGCCTTCCAGGGGCGCGGGGGTGCTGAGGTAGGCGGCGTCCGGGCCGGCGATGGCGCTGATGCCATGGTCCATGCGGCGGACCCATGGAACGATCCGGCCGTAATCGAAGCGCAGGCACAGGTCCCCCTGCATGGCGACGCTCCCTTTCAGGCCCTCCACGATACGTACCATGTCCGCGGAATCATCCCGGACCGGCATGAAGTCGGTGACCCTGACGCTTCCGTGCGCCGTGTCCCATTCCGTCTCCAGGATCAGCGTTCCGGGCCGGTAGCGCCGGCGGGTGCAGTCGCCAGCCCCGGCGGGGGCCAGCCGCCACCGTCCCGCATCCGGGGTGTCCAGCAGGGCCGCGAAGCAGGCCGGCGAATCGAAGTTCGGCAGGCACATCCAGTCCACGGACCCGCTGCGGCCCACCAGCGCCGCCGTATGCAGGTCACCGATGATTGCGTAGTCTTCGATCCTTGCCATCCGTCCCTCCCGGGTCTCGTGTCTTAAGCAACTTCCGTGTCGGTTGGCGCCGGCGGTGCAGCCTTCCCGCGGGACCTACCCGCCCACCTGGTCCACCGTGAAGGCCGTCAGGAAACCCGCGGCGGCGATCAGCCCGGTGAGCAGATGGTGCTCCTCGAAGGCTTCGGGAATCATCGTGTCCGCCAGCATGGCCAGGATGGCTCCGGCCGCCACAGCGGTAATGAAGGCCACCACTTCCCCCGGGGCCCCCTGCAGGACCACGAACCCAATCAGGGCGGCCAGCCCGGAAAGCACCGCGATCCCACCCCACACGCCAAAAACGTACTTGGCGCCGCGCCCGGCCTTCTTCATGCCCGCAGTACTGGAAAGCCCCTCCGGAACGTTGGAGATGAAGACGGCGGCCAGCATCGCGGGGCTCACGGCCCCGGCGGTCACCAAACCGACCCCCAGGACCACCGATTCCGGTATACCGTCCAGCAGCGCCCCGATGGCAATGGCCGTCCCGCTGCCCGGCTTCTCCTGTTCGGAGGGCTGTTTGCCGCCCGAGCGTTTCCGGTGCTTGGCGCCTTTCCTGGCCAGCAGGAAATTAGCAGCAACGTACACCAGGGCGCCGGTGGCGAACCCGCCGATGGTGGGCCAGAGCCCGCCGCCGTTGACGGCCTCCTCCACGAGTTCAAAGGACAACGCAGAGATCAGGACCCCCGCACCGAACGACATCACGGAGGACACCACCTTCGGCGGGATCCGCCACTTCCATGCCAGGGCGCACCCCACCACCAGCGCCCCGCCGGCGATGGTGCCCCACATCCACGCCTGCAACCATTCCGGCATCAGGCACCACCCGCTGTCGAATGCGCTGTCCTCCGATGCCGGGCGTTCCTGGCTGCCCACACGGCCACAACGGCCAGGAGGCCAACCAAAGCTGATGCTGCCATTGCCGGCAGCTGCCGCACGGCCCGGGTGTTTCCGAGGACGGTGCGGGGGTCCGGGCGCGGCTCCGGCGTGCTGAGGGTGACGTCGCGGCTGTCGAGTTCCCAGGCGGAGGCGGGAGGGAATGTCCCGGCGGGCAGCTTGTCCTTCCGCAGCTCCCGGCGCCGGGCCAGGCGCTTCCGCACCCCGTCGTTCGGGGCAGGCACGGCGGCCTCGGCCGCCAGGGCTGCGGGAAGGTCGATGATGTAGGGCTCGCCATGGAACGCCGCGGAAGCCACCGAGTCCAGCCAGATGGTGGTGGGCGCCTTCACGCCCCGGCGCGAGAATTCCGCCTGGAGCATCTCCCGGATCTCGTGCAGGCTCCTCCCGCCGGCCGCCCGCGTCACCTCGAAGATCGCCGCCTGGAGCTGGGCTTTCTCCCCGGCGGCAGGGTCCTTGGCGCTGGGGTCCTGGCCTGTCGGGTCCGGGTTCAGCGGCGTGGCGTCTGGCGGGTTTCCGCTGCCTGGGCTGGTGCTCATGGGCTTCCTCTCCGTCCTGTCATCCTGCTTTTCAATGAATCCGGTAGGGCTCTGCGTCGGTGGCGCGGAAGGCCAGCCCATTGCCGGGAGCATCTGCTGGCCGCAGACACCCACCGCGGGGGTCAAGCGTTCCGTCAAAGAAGAGGTTTTCGATCCGGACGTGGTCGTGGAACCATTCCAGGTGCCGGAAGTTGGGGGTTGCGGCGGCGACGGCGGCACTGAGGTGGGGTGCGCAGTGTCCCGAGACCTCCAGGTCGTGGGCGGCGGCGACGGCGGCGATCCGCAGCCATTCGCTGATCCCGCCGCACCTGCTGACGTCCGCCTGCAGGCAGTCCACGGCGTCGGCGCTGCACATGCGCTGGAAGTAGGGGAGCCCGGTGCCGTATTCGCCGGCTGCCACGTCGGCGTCGACGGCTGCACGCACCGCCCGCAGCCCCGCGAGGTCATCGCTGGAGACCGGCTCTTCGAACCAGGTGACGTGCTCTTCTGCTGCGTCCCGCATCACCCGTACCGCCTGCTTGGCGGTGTAGCCGCCGTTGGCGTCGACGAACAGTTCGGTACCGGGGCCGACGGCGGTACGCGCCTGGCGGATGCGTTCCAGGTCCCGGGGGACGTTCGTTCCGCTGTCCTGGCCGATCTTGATCTTCACCCTTGGGATGCGCTGTTCCCGGGCCCAGCCCTGCAGTTGGTCCCGCAGCTGGTCTTCGGTGTAGGTGGTGAACCCGCCGCTGCCGTACACCGCCACGGTGTCCCGGACAGCGCCGAGGAGCTTGTGCAGCGGCAGCTCGAGCAGCCGGGCTTTCAGGTCCCAGAGGGCACAGTCGACGGCGGACACGGCGTAGGAGCCAAGGCCCGTCCGGCCCGGGTTGCGCACCGCCCGGGCCATCGCCGCGGCCGCCGCCGGCACGTCCAGGACGTCAACGCCCTGGACGGCCGGGGCCAGGAGGCCTTCCACCAGGGCCGCCGCTGCTGCCGGGGCGTAGGTCCAGCCCAGTCCCGTCGTCCCGCCGCCGTCCGCTTCCACCAGGACCAGCGTGGTGGAGTCCCAGGTGTAGGTGCCGTCCGCTTCGGGCGCGTCGGCGGGAACCGTGTAGGCGGTTGCCCGGATTGCCGTGACGGGTGTGGCGGCGGGCATGCCTCAGCCCTCCTTGTGCGGCAGGAATTCCTGGATCTTGGTCTTGACCCCTTCCTTCACCACACCCCAGGCGCTGTCATCACCCTTGACCATGGCCTCCGCCGTCTTCCGCGCCTGTTCAAAGGTGGCGTGCGGCGGAATCGGCGGAATATCGGGATCGGTGCGGACGTCCAGGACCGTGGGCCGGTCCGCGGTGAGGGCCTTCTCCCAAGCCGGCCCCACGTCGTCGGGATCCTCCACGTGGAGCCCCTGCAGCCCCAGGCTTTCGGCGAAACCCGCGTAGTCGACGTCGGGCAGCACCTGAGATTCGCGGAAGGCCGGCACCCCGCCCATGGCCCGCATCTCCCAGGTGACCTGGTTCAGGTCGTTGTTGTGCAAGACGGCCACCACCAGCCGCGGATCATCCCATTCCCGCCAGTAGTGCTTCACGGTGATGAGCTCCGCCAGCCCGTTCATCTGCATGGCGCCGTCACCGGCGAACGCAATGGCGGGCCGGCCCGGGAAGGCGAACTTGGCGCCAATGGCGTAGGGGACACCCGGACCCATGGTGGCCAGGTTCCCGGACAGCGAACCGCGGACCCCCTCCCGGAACTTCAGCTGCCGCGCGTACCAGTTCGCTGACGAGCCGGAATCCGCACTGAGCATCGCATCCGCCGGCAGCCGGGTGGAGAGCTCGGCGAAGAGCCGCATCGGGTTGACCGGATTGGCATCGACCATGGCCTCGTCATGCATGGTCTCCCACCAGCGGCTGATGTTCGACTCCAGGTTTTCCCGCCAGGACCGGTCCTGCTTGCGTGCCAGGTACGGGATCAGGGCGCGCAGGGCAGTGGCGGCGTCGGCCACGATGTTGAATTCGTTGGTGTAGCGCAGCCCGATCATCTTCGGGTCCACGTCGATCTGCACGCCGCGGGCCTGGCCGGGTTCGGGCAGGAACTGCGTGTACGGGAAGCTGGACCCCACCGTGAGCAGGGTGTCGCAGTCCCGCATCATTTCATAGCTGGGGCGCGTGCCCAGCAGCCCGATGGAACCGGTGACGTAGGGCAGGTCATCGGGCAGCGAGTCCTTGCCCAGCAGCGCCTTGGCCACCCCGGCCCCCAGCAGTTCGGCCACCTCCCGGACCTCGGCGGCCGCACCGCGGGCGCCCTGCCCGATCAGGATGGCCACCTTGGATCCCTCGTTCAGGAGCTGGGCGGCGCCCCGGATTGCCGGAGTGTCCGGCTGGATGTCCGGCCACTGGACGCCGACGCTGGAGGGCACCATTTTGAAATCGTGCGTGGGAGCGGCGTACTCCAGTTCCTGCACGTCGGCCGGGATGATCACCGCGGTGGGTGCCTGCTGGGCTTCGGCGATCCGGATGGCCCTGTCAATGACGTTGGGGAGCTGTTGGGGAACGGTGACCATCTGGACGTAGTCCGAGGAGACGTCCTTGAACAGGGTCAGCAGGTCAACCTCCTGCTGGTAGGACCCGCCCATGGCGCTGCGGGCGGTCTGCCCCACGATGGCCACCACCGGAACGTGGTCCAGCTTGGCGTCATAGAGGCCGTTGAGCAGGTGGATGGCCCCCGGCCCGGAGGTGGCCATGCACACGGCAACCCGGCCGCCGTACTTGGCATAGCCAACGGCCTCGAAGGCCGCCATCTCCTCGTGCCTGGCCTGGATGAATTTCGGCTGGTTGCCCGCCTTGCCAAAGGCGGCCAGGATGCCGTTGATGCCGTCTCCGGGGAAACCGAAGACCTTGTCCACGCCCCACTCGCCCAGCCGGGAGAGCAGGTAGTCGGCCACTGTGGTTGCCATGATCAGTCTTCCTTTGCGCTCATCGGGGCGCCGCGGCGGGCGCCTTGGACCAGGACGCGGGCGGCCCGGGCCGCCAGCGCCATGATGGTCAGGGCCGGGTTGGCGCTGCCCTGGGTGGGCAGCACGCTGCCGTCGGTGACCAGGAGATTGGGTACCGCGAAGCTGCGGCAGTTCCGGTCCACCACGCCGTCCTCCTGGGTGGCTGACATCCGCGCCCCGCCCACCAGGTGCGCGTAACGGTTGATGGTGATGACCTCCTCCGCCCCCGCGGCGGTCAGGATTTCCTCCATCACCTTCTGCGCGGCGGACATCAGCTGCCGGTCGTTATCGCACTGGCTGTAGCTGAAGCGGGCCACGGGGATCCCGTTCCGGTCCGTTTCCTCCGCCAAGGTCACCCGGTTCTCCTCCAGGGGGAGGAATTCGCACAGCGCGCCCAGGCAGGCCCAGTGCGGGTAGTCGCTCATGTAACGGCGAAGGGTGGGCCCCCAGTGCCCCTGGGCTGCAACATGTTCAGCCCAGGTGATGGGCAACGGGGACACACACTGGATGGAGAACCCCCGCTTGTACGGTTTGGAGGGGTCCGTCTCGTAGAAGTCCTCGGTGCTGACTTCCGGGGGAGGGGCCTTCCACATCCGCACCTCGGCCTGGAACCTGCCGGCGGTTTGGGGTGCGCCCTGGACCATCAGGTACCGGCCCACCTGGTCGAAGTCGTTGCACATCCCGTCCGGGAAGCGCGGCGAGGTGGAGTTCAGCAGCAGCCGCGGGGTTTCGATCGAGTAGCCGGCCACCGCCACCATCCGGGCCCGTTGAAATTTGGTTACGCCGCCCTGGACGTATTCCACGCCGGTGGCCAGCCCGGTCCGTTCATCGAAACAAATCCGGGTGGCCATCGAGTCGGCGCGGATTTCTGCGCCGTGGGCCAGCGCGTCCGGAACGTGCGTGATCAGCGAGGACGCTTTGGCATTCACCTTGCAGCCCTGCAGGCAGAAGCCGCGGTAAATGCAGTGCGGCCGGTTGCCGAACCTGCCGTTGGCAATGGCCACCGGACCCACCTTCGCGGTGACGCCGCAGGCATTGGCGCCGCGGAGGAACAGTTCCCCGTTGCCGGACACCGGATGCGGCCGGTGGGGGTAGCCGTGGGGGTCACCCCAGGGCCAGTGTTCGCCGGCGACGGGCAGCTCCGCTTCGATGTCCTCGTAGTACGGCCGCAGGTCCGCGTAGTCCAGGGGCCAGTCCGCGCCCACACCATCGGTACTGAAGGTCCTGAAGTCGCTGGGGTGGAAGCGCGGCGTGTAGCCGGCAAAGTGCACCATCGATCCGCCCACTCCGCGGCCCGAATTGTTCGATCCCAGGGGAACAGGATCTGTCCCCGAGATGACGCGTGGTTCGGTCCAATACAGGTGATGGGACCCGGCCTCATCGCTGACCCAGTCCCGCTCCGGCTCCCAGAACGGCCCCGCCTCCAGTGCCACCGCGTGCCAGCCGGCGCGGGCCAGGCGCTGCAACAGGGTAGACCCACCGGCTCCGCAGCCCACGATCACAATGTCCACCTCATCGGTTTCGCCGTACCGCCGCATGTCCTCCCGCAGCCGCAGGTTGCTTCCCGGCCCGGCGGGCAGCAGCCACGCGGATTCATTGCGTTCACGGACCCTGTTCACCGGTCTGCCCCATGCGTCGGATCCGCACCGGGGCGGATGTCCCGCACCTCGAACGGCTCCAGCCGGTCCACCCCCAGGTTCTTGTAACCGCGGGGGTACGCCGGTCCGGCAAAGCCGATTTCGTCCCAAGCCAGGGGATGGGAGTAGAAGGCGGTGCAGGCATACCGGGTCCACAGGCTCCACACCCGGTCCGCCGGCAGCCCGTGCCAGGGCTCCCGGTCAAGGTTGCAGATGTCCTGCAGGAGCCCGGCCTGCTGGTCCGGATCCAGGCGGGCGAAGGTGCAGCCGGCACGGGAGCGCGCCTCGCTGTCCAGTGCTGCCAGGGTTGCCCGCCAGGCTTCACCGTCCCGCGGCATGTTGTCGTAGTGCCAGCCGTCGGCTTGCTCCTCGGCCAGCCTTGCGTCCACCATGTTCACCACCGGCACGCGGGGTTCGTCCTGCTGGCCCAGCAGCAGGTCGAAGAGGGCGCGGGCCGCGGCCTCCTCCGGGGGCGTGAAGAATCGGACGTCCTGGGGCATGCCCAGGCGGGATTCGACGACGGCGGCGGTGGCCCGGTCCCAATGGTCCGCCTGGGCGAGGGTGCGGAAGCCGGGGTAGCGTCCGCCGCCGTCGGCCTCGGGCAGCGGAAGGCTGCTCATGGTTCCCGCCTCAGGACGGAGGCCAGGACGCCCATGCCGCCCACCAGGGTGACCAGCAGAGGCGCGAACAGCGGCGGCCCCATCTCCAGGTTGTAGCGCAGGTTGGACAGCCCGCCGGGTTTCTGCCGGATCCCCTGCAGGTGCAGCCAGGTTCCCTGCAGTCCGTTGGCAATGATGGCGGCACTGGCCAGGGGGAGGGCGGTCTTTGCCATGCGGCGGCTGAAGACGCCGGCCACTCCCGCGGCGGCCCCTACCGGGCCCAGGGCCACGGGAACCCACATCCACTTGTTGCCGAAGCTGGCCTTGTCATGTTCAAGGTAGATCTCCGCCGCCGTGACCAGGGCCCCGGCAGCTGTCAGCCCTGACAGGGAGCGTTCAAACCGCCCGGTCTGCACGTTCCGGATGAGCCGGTCAATCCCGTTGACCGTGCTGCTGACCGGATCAGCCGGATGGTGCGTCTTCATGATTCTCCTTCATGCCGGCTGCCCACCAGGTGGGGGAAGCTGGCAAACTTTGCGGGGTAGCAACTATTGGAGGAAACTGGTGCCCATGGATACATCTGCCGGGTCTGGGCCGGTCCCTGAAACCTTAAGTCGGGAAGTCGAAGCTGTGATGGCTGCCGCCGACACCCTCATGCGTGTGGTGGCGCGCTCTGTTGCTGAGGTTGAGGACATCGTTAACACCCCGCAACTGCGGGTGCTGGTCCTGATCCATACCCACGGGCCCCAAAATCTGGGCGGCGTGGCCGCGGAGCTTGGCGTCCACGCCTCCAATGCCACCCGCATTTGCGACCGGCTGGTGGCCGCTGACCTGCTGCAGCGCCGTGAAGATCCCGCCGACCGCCGGTATATCCGGCTGGAGTTGACCCGTGAGGGCAAGGAACTGGTCGATACTGTGTTGCAGCACCGGCGGCAGGCCATCGCCGAGGTGATTTCCAGGATGCCTGCCGGCCGCCGGCCCGCACTGGCGGCCGCCCTGGAGGCCTTCGCAGCCGCCGCCGGCGGCCAGGGTACCTCCGACGGTCGCTTTACGTTGGGATCCGGTACCTGACGGAACCGGATCCGGGTGCGGCAAGCCATGCCTTCATTGAACCCCTATGTTTGCGTATGCGCAATAGTTGGCAGGGCTGCGGGTAGCTTTTCCGTAGGTCCGAGACGGCGGAGGGAGCCGTTCACAGCGGTCTGATGCCCCACTGTCCGGTGTGGGATTGCCCTGGCTCCAGGGTGATCAGCCCTTCGCCGGAGTTGAAGGCGTCGGGGGCGCAGGTCATGGGCTCTACGCCCAGTCCGGTCCGCCGGCGGTCCGGGTGTGGGAGGGTGTCGCCGGTGAAGATTTCCAGGTAGGGGTATGTCCCGTCCACCCACAACTCAACGCCACTCGAGCGGTCAGGACGCAGCAGCGTCACGCTGGCGCGCCCGTCCCCGTCACGGACCAGGTCGGTGTAGGCCACATCGATGTGCCGGGCCCGAAGTTGCTGGAGCTCGCGCTTGTCATACCCGGTGCTGTCCACGCGCTGGTGCCCGGTGGGGATGCCGCGTTCATCCACGGGCAGGTACGTCCGCCCCGGCACCTGGACCAGGCCCGCGTCGATGACCTGGCCCGGGAGCCCCATGCTTAGGTACGGATGCGCGCCTGTGCCAAACGGGCAGGGCTCCGGGCTGCGGTTGGTTACGGTCGTGCGCACACTCAACCCCTGGTTGTCGAGCCTGTAGTCCAGCCGGCAGTCGAGTACCCATGGCCAGCCCTGGCAGGCGTGAAGGGTGTGCGTGAAGGAAATCCTGTCCTCCAACAGTTCCGCGGCTTCCCAGTTCCGCCAGCGGGTCAGTCCATGGATGGCCCCGCCTTTGTCCGGCTCACTGAGATCAAGCTGCAGGGTGCTGCCGTCCCATTCGTAGCTGCCGCCCTTGATCCGGTTGGGCCACGGGATGAGGGACTGCCCCCGCGCCCCCGTGCACATCTCCTCCGGACCGTAGCCGTCCACCAGGGGGCGGCCGTCCAGCAGGTAATCCCGCAACGCCCCGCCCACCTCCGTGAGGTGCACGGATTGCCGGCCGTGCCGGATGTTGTACTGGCGCCCTGACGGGAGCCGGTGGCCGCTGTTGGCCTCCTGTCCTGCTTGGCCCTCACTCCTTGCTGCCGGGCTCACGGCTGCCTGGTTCATGGCTGCGGCGCTCATGGCTGTCGGCTCCCGCCGTCGCCCTTCGCCTGGAAGTCCAGTACCACCTTGACGTCATCGGGGTGGCGGTCAAAGGCCTCGGCGAATTTGCCCAGGGGAACCCGGCGGCTGATCAGCCGCCGCAGCCAGTCCGCCTCGGCAGCGGCCAGGGCCTTGGCGCCGGCGTCGTAGTGGCGCCGGTTGGCATTGACGCTGCCGAAGACCACGCCGTTCATCAGCACTTCCTCGCGGTTCAGCGCGCCGACGTCCACCTCGGTTTGCTTCCCGGTGCCCGAGACGCCCGTCAGGCAGGTGATGGCATCCTGGGCGCGGCAGCGGAGGGCGTCCAGCACCACGGGGGTCACGCCCGTGCATTCCACCAGGACGTTGGGTTTGAGGCCGGAGTCCGGGAGGGTCTCACTGTGGTAGGTGGCGCCAAGCTCGCGGACCAAGTCCGGCTTGGGCCCGTCCTTGACGATGTCGAACACGTGCACCTCCAGGCCCTGCTGAACGCCCAGGAGCGCGGCGAGCAGGCCAACGGGTCCGGCCCCGGTCACCACCGCGACGTGGGGGTCGAAGAAGGCCCGTTGCCCGATCCTGTTGATCTGCTCCCATGCCTTGGCCACGATGGTGGTGGGCTCCAACAGCACTCCCACATCTTCCAGCCCGGCGTCCAGTTTCACCATGGCTTCCGGATCCGCACGCCACTGTTCGCGGGCAAATCCGTCCAGGCCTTTAATTCCGTGCTCGGTGTACTTGCCGTTCAGGCACATGTCCCATTCGCCGGCGGCGCAGGCCTTGCACGGCTCGGGATCGGGCCTGCGGACAATGCCCACCACCAGGTCACCCGACGCCAGCCCGGAGCCCTCCGGGGCCTCCACCACCCGGCCCAGGTTTTCGTGGCCCAGCACCAAGTAGTCCTGGCCGGGCGGAGCTTCGCCGTAGTCGGCGTCGATGATCTCACTGTCCGTGCCGCACAGGCCCACGGCCAGTGCCTCCACCAGCACCTGGCCCCCGCCCGCCGCCGGCTCGGGAATATCGCGAAGGTGAAGGGAGTCCTTGACTCCAGGGGTAACTGTCAGCGCACGCATGATGCCTCCCTTTAGCCGTGGTCGTCTTTGTCAGTGTCCCGCTCTATTTGCGGGTACGCAACGGTACGGGTGCCCGGGAGCTTTTTGCCCTCACGGTTCTGCCGACCGGCCGCCACGGCTGATGTCCAGCATGATCACCACCGCCAGGAGGACCACGGAGATTGAGGCGGAGGCCAGCGTGTCAGTAAACCAGTGGTAGCCAAGGTAGACGCGGCTTGCTGCTTCCAGCGCCAGGCCTCCGGCAGCAGCTGCGAAGGCCAGTATGACGGACAGCGTGCGGGAGGACCGGGAGAAGACCAGGTATGCCCCGATCAGCAGGAAGTTGGAGGCGCCGACGACGTGTCCGGACGGAAACGACGACGTCGCGTCGGCGCCCAGCATCATCAGCGCCGCTGGGGGCCGGGAGCGTCCCACGGCGTGCGCAATGACTTCCGTGACAATGACCCCCGTGAGCATGGCCCCGGCGAGCAGCAGGGGCCGCCAAAGACGGCGGGTCAGCAGGGCCCACCCCGTGGTGGCGAGCAGTGTTATCACCGGAAGGGCCAACGGGCCGAACACGAAGGCGAGTCCTGCCAGGACGGCTGTGGCTGCTGCGGTCCGGTGATCCACGAACCAGCCGGTCATGGGCCCGTCAGCCGCTGCCACGCCTTGTCCGTGGAGCACTTCCCCGAGTGTCAATAGGAAGGAGGTTGCCCCGGCCAGGGCCAGCATCAGGGACACCGCCCACAGGATGAGGTACCGGCCGGGGGAAAGGATGAATCCCTCGCCTAATCGGAAATGCCCTACCCGGCCAGTCCCCGAAGTCCCCCTGCGGCCGGCGCCCACTCCCGGGGACGGCCTGTCCGGCCGCGGCGCCGACGCGGGGTTCGGCGGCACGGCGTTCGCCGACACAGCGTGGCTTGGCTGCTGCGCGTGTCCGTTGCGCGGAGCAGGCGGCAGACCGGCCACTGCTCATCCCTCCATTCGATGCAGTAGGCGTGGCCGTCCCTTTCCCTGGCCAGCTGGGAACGGTGGCGGACCAGGAAGCAGGACGAGCAGGTGAATTCGTCCTCCTTCTGCGGGACGACTTCGACGACGAGCTCCTCGGCGATGAAGTCTCCTGGCAGTTCTATCCCGTCCACCGTGTCGGCTTCATCGAGTTCCCTGGCGACGCTGTGGGCATCGGGAGTGTTCTCGGTGCGCAGGGCCTCTAGGGACCGTTCCTGCGACTCTTTGACCTCTGGCCGGACTTCGTCGTAATCGCTTGCCACGGCGTACTCATTTCTCCTGTTGGAACGGCTGCTCTTCGGCTGGGAGTGGAAAGTGATACGCAAGGCTAGCGCAACAGTTATACATGCGCAATGGTATGGCCCATTGCGCAGGCGGGCCTGGGTGCCCCAGCTACCGGAGCATTGATGGGGGTGGTGCGGGGAAGGGTCCGCCGGGGTATTCTGCGGCCGCGGCGTTCATGAGGTGGGCCCACTGGGTGCCGGCGATGTTGGCTCCGTCCAGTCCGGCGTAGTACTTCCCGTTGATGGTGATGTGCTCGTTTGCCCATTGCGGCCCGAATCCCTTGTAGCTTCCGAACCACGAGGCGGTGGCGATGTCCGTGGTGGCGCCGACGGTCCAGGTCTGGGTGTGTCCGTCGGTGGTGCCGGTTTTGGCGAAGATTTCGTGATCCTTGTTCACGGGGATGTTATAGCCCGATCCCTTCGTCAGGACGGGTTGGAGGGCGTAGGTGACGCCGGCGGCGACGTCGGGATCGATGGTCTGGGTGCAGTCCGCGGACGGCACCGGATAGTTGTGTCCCGTGGGCCCGGTGACGCTTTTCAGGGCAACCGGGGAGCAATGGACTCCGCCGGCGGCGAAGGTGGCATAAGCGGTGGCCATGTCCAGCGGCGCCACATCCTGCGTGCCGATCAGGCTGGCGATGCTGGACAGGTCGTAGGGCTTGTTGGTGTGCCCGTTCTTGACTCCTGCTGCCGTGGCCATCTTTTGGATGTTGCAGAAGTCCAGCCGCGTTGCTGACTGGAACGTGATGGTGTTGATGGAGCGGTAGAGGCCTTCCAGCACGGTCATCGGGTAGTAGTGGTAGGGGTCGTCGTTGGGCAGTGGCGTCTGGCCGAGGGCAGGATCGTAGGACCCGGTGGTGGTGCCGCAGCTGTTTTTCCACGGAAACCCGGCTTTGTAGATGCGGACAGAGCCGTCAAGCCGGGTGGCCATGGACCGCCCGGAATTAAGCCACTGGGCGAAGACGAACGGTTTCATGGTGGAACCGATCTGGAAGCCGCCGGCACCATGGAGAGGCGTGCCCCGGCTGTCCGTTTCCGCAAGGGTGAGGTTGCCGGTGTAGTGTCCGGGCCCCGGCGCCGGGCTGTAGATGGTGTTTTGGGCCATGGTCAGGACCTTGCCGGTCCCGGGCTGCACGCTGACAAGGGCGGCGCCGCGCTGCAGTGGGTCCGTGGGGGAAAGTGAGGCGTTGACCTGTTCCTGTGCGACCTTTTGCAGCTCCGGGTCCAGCGTGGTTCGGACGGTCAGCCCGCCCTGGTACAGCAGTTTGCGCCGGGCGGCCTCGTCGGGACCAAAGGCGGGATCATTCAGGATCAGGCGTTGAACGTAATCGCAGAAGTAGGGTGAAGTGGCCACGGCGCATCCCTGGGCCGACGGCTGTACGTTCAAGGCAAGGGGAGCGGCAACAGCCTTCCGGTGCTGGGCCGTGGAAATGTAACCCTGTTGGAGCATTTGGTCCAGGACTTCATTGCGCCGGGCCACCACATGGCCCGGTTCAGTGAGCGGGTCGTAGTATCCGGGCCTGTTGACCACTCCCGCCAGGGCGGCGGCCTGGGTAAGGCTGAGGGCGCTTGCGGGCACGCCGAAGTACTCTTCGGCTGCCGTTTGGACGCCGTAGGCTCCGTTGCCGAAATAGACCAGGTTCAGGTAGCCCTGAAGGATCTGGTCCTTGGAGTACTTGTCCTCGAGTGCGACGGCGAGCTTCATCTCCCGAAGTTTGTCGCCGATGGTCCTGGCGGCGCTGGGCTTGACATCGTCCGCCCTGCCGCTGGATATCAGCGACTGGATGAGCACGTTCTTGACGTACTGCTGGGTAATGGTGGACGCGCCCTGCCGGCCGCCCTGGATGTTGACATAAAGGGCCCGGAGGATGCCGGCCGGGTCGATGCCGCCGTGCTCATAGAAGCGGGAGTCCTCAATGGCCACGATCCCTTGGCGCATGAAGGGCGATATCTGTTCCAGGCGTACGGGCTCACGATTCTGGGAATAGAACCGTGCGATGACCGATCCATCTTTGGCCAGCACCTGGGAGTTCCTGGCCGGCGGGTCGAGATGGAGATCAGAGGGCAGTTGATCAAAGAACCTGCCGGATGCCACGGTCACGGTGGAACCCAGTGCCGCGGCCGGGGCCAGGAGCCCGGCGACCAGAAAGCCGCCGATGACGCAGGCCGCAACGAAGCCTGCGGCCCTTTTCCACGTGGTGTCCATAAGAAGCATGCAAAAGATTTCCTTGTCGTGTCGTCAGGCACAGGGCGCAACCTTCCGGCATCGCACCCGCATGGGCCTCGAATCGCGTCTTCGACCAGCGGGCTCAGTGCCACTCCCACGGAATATTTGGCAATGTGCAAACAACGCTATCTTCCCAACCAAGCCCACCGTCATGTTTTCGGTTACGGGAGGGCAACGATTCAGATAGAGCGGGTTGGATGCGTCGTTAGCTGTTGCGTTGGCGCAACTGCAGCGCCACACTGAGGGAGACGCTAAAGCGGGCGGGGCGCATTGGAAGGGATCACAAGGCCAAGGAAAGGAACATCATGAAACCCACCCACGGCACCATCGAATTCTTCCGCTTGCTGCCGGTCCTGATGGTTGCAGCCCTCCTGATGGCCGGCTGCTCCGACCCCGCCGAAGGGGACCGCGACCCTGTTGCGCTCGGCTCCGACCTGAACTTTGCGGGGCTGGAGCTGCGAAGCGTCCTGCTTGTGACATCAGGGCAGGATGAACCCGCCCGCGTCCTGGGGACGATCATCAACACCACGGCCACCGATATCGAGTTGGTCCTGGCCGACTCCGACGAACAGGTGCCGGTCAAGATCCCGGCCAACGGGAACAGGGAGTTTGACCAGACCCCCGTCATACTCAACAGCGCCCCGGAAGCTCCGGGGGCACGGGCTGACCTAACAGTGAGTGTGAAGGGGCAGGAAACCATCATCAATGTCCCCATCCAGAATGGGACTTTTGACCAGTACCAGCCCTATATCCCTTCTGCCAGCCCGTGACGCCTAAAGAGGAGGTATCCCATGAGGTTTGGACTCTGCGCCGCGGCCGGAGTGACGGCGGCGGCACTGACATTGACGGGCTGCACCGGCACCCCGGCGCCGGCGCCCGGTTCCTCGTCGTCCGCCGCTTCCCCGACAGCTTCGCAAGTACAGTTGGCGGGCGGTGCGGGGTTGCCTGCGGTTCCCGGCGTTGTCAGGGAAGTCGAGCCTTCCGTCGTCACCATCCGGACAGCCATCGGCCTGGGCAGCGGGGTTATCTATCACAGCGACGGAACGATCGTCACGGACGCGCACGTGGTGGAGGACCAGCAAAAACAGCCCTTCAAGAACGTCGGGGTCCAGTTCGCTGACGGCTCCCAGTCCCAAGGCACCATCATCGGCGTTGACGACGTCACGGACCTCGCTGTCCTGAAGGTCGACCGCACCGGCCTTCCGGCGGCAAAATTCGCTGCATCCGATCCCGAGGTGGGTTCGATGACCGTGGTCATCGGAAGCCCGCTGGGGTTGGAGGAAACCGTCACTGCCGGCATCGTCTCCAGCCTGCACCGGAACATGCCGCCGTCGAAGGAATCACCTCACGGCGCCATCGACCTGCTGCAGACCGACGCACCGATTTCCCCCGGTAATTCCGGCGGTGCGGTGGCGGATTCAAGCGGCCAGGTGATCGGTCTTTCCGAGGCGTACCTTCCACCCAGCACGGGAGCCGTGGCCATCGGGTTCGTTACGCCGTCTTCCACGGTTACCGACGTCGCCGACCAACTGTTGGCAAGCGGGTCGGTCAAGCACGCCGCCCTCGGCGTGGTCCCCACCGACATCACGCCACAGCTCGCCCAACGCTTCTCCCTGCCCACGACGGCCGGGGCGTTGATCGTCAGTGTTTCCCAAGGAAGCCCGGCGGAACAAGGCGGCATGAAGCCAGGGGACATCATCACCAAGTTCGCCCAAACGGACATCGGCAACGTGACCGACCTGCTCGTGGCCCTCAGGAAACAGGACCCAGGGCAGCAGGTGGACGTCGTGGTGCAGCGCGGCTCAACATCACAGAACCTGCACATCACCCTCGGAAACCTGGCAGGAGAGCGCTGAGGAGCGGACCGGGCATCAGAGGCTACCCATCGCTACCTGCTTCAGTGGACGTCATGCTTCCAAAAATGGGGGCATCCAAGAACAAACTGAAAGAGAGGCACCTTTCAACCCTGCCTTCCTAGGCATTCGCGCGAGAAACAGTTGACGCTGCCAGGCCCAATGCCCCGCATTAGCCTCAAGCCAGTAGAACCAACAACAGGGCGGCGCTCCCTGCTGAAGGGACAAAGCGGCGCCCTGTTGACTAATCGGGCGCTGGTGGCGGATCAGGGATAAAGCATGCACCCGTTTAACCATCGATCCCCGTAATGGCCCAAACCGCAAACGGCCCAAAAGGGGTAACGTTGACGTCCGATTCCCCCTAGTATCAGTCGCTCTAAAGCAGCTTGGGAAGTGTTGCGCTTTAAGTGGCCCTCGCCGGGACCATCATGTTGGTCAGTTACTTAGCTCCCAGACGGGATTTCCGTAAGGGAAGTTTTCGGCAGGGTGACATGCTTAGTCAAAGCCTGTTCTCTTGTCACTTGGAGCCGGGGGGGTGAGAAGGCTCCTCGACTCCAGAAGGAGGAAAGAACGTACGATGCGCGCTGCTACTGGGAACAGGCCGGACCGCGCCGCCAGTCTAGGCTTTGCCTTCATTGGCGTTCTGCTCATTGCAGTTAACCTTCGGGTGTCTTTTGTCAGCGTGGGACCGGTCCTCGCTAACATCAGTAGTGACCTGGGCCTGTCCAGCGCGGCAGCAGGATTCCTCACAGGTCTTCCGCTCATTGCTTTCGCGGTCTTTTCACCCGTGGCGCCCCGTTTCGCTTCCCTCCTCGGTCTGGACCGTGCGCTGTGGATGTCACTGTTGATCCTCGCCTTGGGCATCGCGGTCCGCTCCCTGCCCGTGCCCGGCTTCATTTGGGCGGGCACAGCACTGATCGGCCTAGCTATCGCGTTTCTCAATGTCCTGGTCCCCTCGCTCGTGAAGCGTGACTTTCCAACGAGGGTCAGCCGTGTCACCGGAAGCTATACGGCCACGCAGGCGGCCCTTGCCGCAGTGGGGGCCGCCCTCGTCGTTCCCGTTGCACAGACGTCCCCCGCAGGTTGGCGGCTTGCCCTCGGAATCTGGCTGGGTCTTGCCCTCATCGCCATGGCCGTGCTCATGCCGTGGCTGCGCCGGCACAGGACAAGCACCACGCATAACACCGCGACCGAAGCCACCCCCTACCGGTCGCCCTGGGCCTCCGCCTTGGGCTGGCAGGTGACGATCTTCATGGGACTGCAATCGGTCGCCTTCTACGTCCTGATGGCGTGGCTTCCAACCATCGAACAAAGCCGCGGGATCCCCGCCACCACCGCTGGCATCCACCTCTCCGTTTTTCTGCTCATCAGCGTCTTCGCCAGCCTTGTCACAGGGGGAATCCTTCACCGGGGTTCGGACCAGCGGCTCGTATCCTTCACGAGTGCCTTACTCACGTTCGTAACGTTCCTCGGGCTCGCACTCGCGCCGGACCTCATATTGCTATGGGTCCTACTGGGGGCAATCGGGTGCGGGAGCCTCATCGTCATCGCCCTGTCTCTCTTCAGCCTGCGAACCGTGAACTACCCGCAGGCGGCGTCACTATCGGGCATGGCGCAATCCGTGGGCTACGGACTAGGTGCAGCGGGCCCAGTCATTTTCGGTGGTCTTCGCGACCTAAGCGGAGACTGGGCACCTCCGCTGCTCCTCACCGCGGGCACGATGGCAGTCCTCGCCGGGAAGGGTGTTCTTGCCGGACGTGACAGAGTCATCAGCAGCCCAGCAGGATCCCATCACGCTTCCTGATCCTGAACTGGATCCGCGCCCTACGGGACATGCTCGTTACGAAGAAGGCCGCCTATGTCGGTGCATTGAAAGAAGACCCCCGCCGTCCAACAATAGGTCGACGGGGAACCGAAGCCATCCGCAGAGGTGAGGACGGGCAGTGCTGGCTGAGCAGCCTTGTGCAGCCACTCCCCCGACAGTTCTAAAGAGCCGATAGTTTACCTTTCGTCAAGCTATCGGCCGAGGCTGGGGGAGAGGTCATGCCTCTCACTTAGTAGGGCCGTGAGACCTGTAAAAATGGGTGCCATGGACAAATTTGCGGCCGGGACGGGTATGGGACAGGAATCCGTCCTGGAGGTTCGCGTGGCCCTCGTCGACAGTATGCCTGAGATTTGGCGTCGATTCGAGCTCCGGGGCTCGCTGACTTTAGGTCAGATACACCAGGTGCTGCAGACAGCCTTTGGCTGGGAGGACGCGCACCTGCACAGGTTTGTAACAAGCGACCCGTTCGCGCCGCTGCGGCCGGTCGACGGCGAATTTCCGGAAGTCCCGCAGTGGCTTCCAAGGCAGCAGGGTGAAGAACCGGGCGACAGGCCTGAGGAGGAGTGCACTCTGGATCAACTGCTCGCACTGGGGTCGGGCGAAGCGTTCTACGAATACGACTTCGGTGACAGCTGGCTTCACCGGCTCGAACTGGTTTCCCGCCGCCCCGCAGACGACGACAGTCCGCCGGCCCGCATGATCGACGGCGCCCGGCGCGGCCCGCTGGAAGACTCCGGAGGTTTGCCGGGTTACGAGGACATCATGGATGCCCTGGCCGACGCGTCGCATCCTGACCACGACGAACACTCCGCATGGGTCGCCGACATGACCGGATCTGCCGAGCCATTCGACCCAGCCTTCCTGGACATCCCCGCCGTAAACCGGGCGCTGGCTAAGCAGTTCTGAGCCCTCGGAGTCCGGAAAAAACGCCACAAACGACGGCAAAAACAGCCCCTTCCGGGGGGGCACTCCCCGGCCTGTTTTGAAAGGCCGATAACCGACGTTATGTAAAGCTGAGCCTTTGTGTATTGCATCAGATGCATCATTTCGAGGTTAGGCTGTCCAGCCGTAATTAACTGGCTCCGGTCGTGCCCAGTCAGAAAGTCTCATGAAGACAGTAGCGTTTTGTGTCCATTCCGGGTCGGGGCGCCATTTCCATCAGTTAGTCTCAGACCGGGTCTTGCTGCTCGAGGGTGTCTTGGCGTCGTATAGACGGCATATACGTCATGCCGGCGCCCCCAGTGACTGCAAAACCACAGAGATCTGCGGAAATCTTGGGTGCATTTTGTTAGGCGCGCAAGAATGAGATGGGGGCAAAGTGAAAAAGTACTATCTGCCGGGCAAAGACAGCTGGCACAACTTTGAAGTTGTTGGCGAGTCGTATCGCGAGAAACAGATCCTCTCAGCTCTGGGGCGCCGCCCAAGGCTCGACGAAGAGATCGAGGACGTCTTCGAAGCGCTTCTCGTGCCGGAACCGGATAATCCCCATGACGCGAACGCTATCTCGGTGCGGGTCAACGGACAGGTCGTCGGTTATCTGGACCGTGACTCTGCTGCCGTTTATCGCCCCATAATCCACCGCATCGCTGCAAGCGGCATGGTGGCCACAACCACGGCGCGGATCTGGGCTGTGGTGCGGGAGTCATGGGAAGCTGAGCGGCAGGCGAGGTTTTTCTCAAATGTTCGTATTTACCTGCCCGAGGCCCACGAGATCCTTCCGCTCAACAACTATGTCCCGGCCAACGTGGCAGTTCTTCCTTGGAGTGGCGCCCTTCAAGTGACTGGTGAAGACCAGCATTTCGCCCATCTGTTCAACTACCTGCCGCAGAACGGTGAAGGGCTTGTCATCCTCACGATGCACAAGCTCGTGCAGACCCTAAAGAACGGTACCGAGAAGAACCTCGTTGAGGTCCGTCTTGACGGTGAACGGGTGGGGCAGCTGACAGCAACCACCTCCAACCACTATCTGCCATCGATTTCTCACGCAGCAGATGCAGGGAAGGAGTTGGGGATCTGGGCCAGGATCAAAGGCTCGGGGCTTGCAGCCGAGCTGGTCATCCAGGGTGCCAGGGCCACCGAGTTGAATGACGCGTGGCTCAGTACGATGCCCTCCTTTCCCCCGCTGACGCCGGAAACCGCCGCTTATACAGTCCCGCCCGCCTACACCGGCGATGCCCCCAGGCCCCGCAGCCCCAGGACCATCACCACACCATCAGCAGGCGAAAGCAGCTTTCGGACGGTGCCACCTTCGAGGAAAGCGGCCCGCCAGCCACTTAAGGGAAAACTGGTGCTTACAGACAAGGACAGGCGATACAGTCCACTCATTCATCGGATCGCGGGCGTAGCAATGATCGTTATTGGCGTCATCATTGGCGCTATTCTTGCCGCTATCCCGCTGCTTGGGCCGGTGCTCTTTATCGGCTGCCTTGCCTTGGGAATTATGGGCAATATTCGCTCACGGAAGATAGCAGCCGCGCTCGAACAGGAACTACCTGTCTCCGGGTTTATCCCGAAATAGGCATCGAGCGTCCCGGCGCAGTCACGTATTCTCGCGGGCCCACCTGGCGGTGAATCACCGCCGGGGTGAGCCGTGCAAAGGCGCAGGGGGGATCGCTGCCTCCTCGCGAGAGAAAAAGACTCTTGACGCTCCGGGCGGAAGCCTGGACACTCAGTCCACAGTCAAGCGTTGGAGGCGACCATGGTTGGTCAGCGGATCGGCTACGTCCGGGTGAGCACCGTGGATCAGAACGAGTTCCGTCAGCTCGAGGGACAGGTCCTGGACCGGGTTTTCACGGATAAGGCCTCGGGCCGGGACACCGCCCGGCCCGAGCTGACGGAGCTGCTGCGGTTCGTCCGCGACGGGGACACGGTGGTTGTGCACAGCATGGACCGGCTCGCCCGCAACCTCGATGACCTGCGCGCCCTGGTGCAGGGCCTCACCCGGCGCGGGGTGCGGGTGGAGTTCTGCAAGGAACAGCTCGTTTTCACCGGTGAGGACTCCCCCATGGCCAACCTCATGCTCTCCGTCATGGGCGCCTTCGCCGAGTTCGAACGCTCCCTGATCAGGGAACGCCAGCGCGAGGGCATCGCCCTGGCCAAACAGCGCGGCGCCTATAAAGGGCGGAAAAAGACGCTGACGCCGGAACGGGCAGCCGAACTGGTCCAGCGCGCCGGCACCGGCATCCCGAAAGTCGTCCTCGCCCGCGATTACGGAATCAGCAGGGAAACGGTCTACCAGTACCTCCGCCAGGCGGCCTTGCAGTAACCACGTCCTCTCCCCCGCCCCTCGTTCCCAGCCAGCCCCAAGGGTTTACCCGGCAGGGTTGTTTATGGAACTTCGGCCAACCGCTATTTGGCCGGAGTTTCGCCAATTCTAGGACTTCCCCCGGCGTCGGCATCGCCTGCCTGGTGTCAGTGTCGGGGTCAGCATGCGAACGGCGGGATGGTGACGTCGTTAACCTTCCCGACCGCAAAATGAGCTCTAGCGTCCCCCGTTCCCCGGCCTTACAGAACGTCGGTTGTCGGCGTTTAAAAGAACGGGAGTGGAAGTAGCTGCGAGGACTCCCGTTTTGCCCCGGACGAGGAGTTTTTCATGGCTAGGCGTTGCGGTGAATCTCGGTTTCGGCGTCGAGCGAGCTCGACAGGGTCAGGTCCGAGCCGGTCGTCCTGCCGGCGGGGCCAATAGGCCCAGCAGAGACCGCCACCATCCTTTGATGTCACAGGCGGCTGTCATGCTTGCCGTGCAAGTTCACGAACCGATTCTGGAACGTCCGGGCGCGACTAGACGATCGGCCTAAACGCAAACTTGGGCACAATTCATCAACACCTATGAAGATTTTGGGTTAATTGGCCCAACTAAATGACACGCATGTAATACTATATCTGGCGGCAATCTCTTCAATGAGTACTACATGTAGTGTTGCGAACGAAACGGGGACTAGAGTGAGCGTAACGGAAGCCTTCAACGAATTTCAGGGCATCGTCAACGCTGACGTCCAGCAAGTAAAAGAGGCCCGCTCACGGCGGGACTTGTTCAAGGACGCTTTCATCCTGGAAAGCGACGTGGACGAAGTCATCTCGTCAGGTTCGCTGGCACGAGGCACTCACAAGGACCCAATCCACGACGTGGATGTGGTAATTGTCTACGACGGCGCAATGCATCCAGACTGGGGCGGGCCAGGTTCGTCGGCCGAAGACGCCCTCAATCACACTCGGAGCCGCGTCAACTCTCTTCTTGGCGCCACCAACGGAACCTTCGACAAGGCGGTACGCCTCGCCAAATGGCGTAACCACGCAGTCAAATGCTTCCTGGACGACCCCGATGACCCAAACGCATTCACTGTCGACGCGATGCCTGCTCTCCGTCGTAATGGCATGCTGCTCATCCCGGAAGCAGCTTCAAAAAACTGGGTTCCCTGCGACCCGGAATATCTCATCAAAGCCGTAGCGGACAAGCACGCAGAGTGGAGCAGCTACGCCGGCACTGTCCGGATGCTCAAATGGTGGGCATCCGAGCAGGACATCAAGATCAAATCACTGGTCATGGAGGTACTAGCCCTTCACTTCCTTCCTACAAACCACATCCGACCAGTTGCCATCAAGCAGTTCTTCGTCAGTGCCCTGTACGCCATTGAGGGCGGCAACGAAGTCGTTGACCCGGCTGGGATCTGCGGTCCTATCCAGTCCGATCTTGACTACGAGGGCCTCGCTGACTCCCTGCGTGCAGCACGGGATGCAGCAATCCGCGCGTTCCAGGCACAAAACAACAACAACACCGCCGCCGCCATTCAGTACTGGGGCGAAGTTTTCGGAGACGACTTCGCCAAGCCTCCTGGTACCGGAAATCCACTTCCGGCCGTTGCTCCCGTCCTGCCCCGGACAGTGAAGGACACCCCTCAAGGATGACCAAGCCTCAATCCGCGGACTCGATCTTTTGGCAAGACGCCGAACCCGCGAGGCTGCAACGCGACCGCAAGGAAGTTTCCGAGTTCGCACCCCATTTGCTGTACCAGGAACCGGATCCATCGGGCGGTGGGGAGCATATTCACGGCGGGTGGATCGGGGAGCTGCCAGTATGGCCGTTCGACAGGCCCGCGCCGGAGGGCTTGAAGGAGCTGGTCGGAACCAACGGGCTAACGGTCGCGGTCATGTACTCCGCTGCGCACCCCATGGTCCCACCCACCATATTCCCCGTCAGTGTTGAACCGACGCCCCACGAAGAGACACAAGCGGCATGGCATGTGGCGCCGGGCGGCTCCCTATGCCTGCTCCAAAGCGACGGTGGTTGGCATCCCGAAGCCAGCATCACTGAGCTGCTTGCCAAAGCCGCCGGCTGGCACATCGAATATGCCTTGATGAAACGCGGAGCGATCCAAGAAATGTCAGTGCGGGGAATCGTGACGGACCCGTCCTTCGATCACCTTGTGGCTCAATCCATGCGCGGCGGCCGCGAGGTTCCGGAACCTCCGGGAATCGGAGGCTCCATTGTCACCAACTGACCCATTCATAGTCCTCACACAGGACGCAGCAGCCAAGATCGCCAACGCAAAAGGCATATCCGGTCGGATTCGGATGCGCTTTGTTCCTGCCGAGGGCATGTACGTCATTAACGCAATTACTTCTTCCGCAGGGACAACACTTCCGGTGGATATCCCGTCGGAGTATCGAGCGCTGAATTGGGATGGTGAACGCTACACAGGACAGTGGATGAGGAAACCGCAGAGCGAAATCAACGTTCTCCACCGGTACGTCATCAGTCGGACCAGCCGGACACTGGACTACGCCGCGTTTCGGGACATGGTTCCGGGCCTTTCCGATCCTGGCAACCATTCCGGCCTGCTGATCACCCACGATCCGGATCTTTCCCCTGAGGCCGTCCAGGCAGGGGTTCACGAATTCGCGGGGTGGAACGTGGAACGGGGCGGTGTCAGTCCTATTCTCATAGAAGTTGAGCCAAAGGTTGTGGGTCTACTGCAGCTTGCCGGTCAATGGCCGATTGAGCAGCTGGCGTCCACCTCGGTCATGGTCGTTGGGTGCGGCAGCATTGGTAGCGCAACCGCGGAGGCCCTAGCAGGCTACGGGGTAGGCCGTGTCCTCCTCATCGATCCTGATCGATTCCTGTGGCACAACATGCTCCGACACACTCTGGGGCCCGAAAGCGTCGGTAGACGCAAAGTTCACGCCCTAAGAGACCATCTGAAGTCCCAGTCGCCGTTGCAAAAGGTAGAAGCACTTCCCTTTGACGTCGTCAGCCAAACTCACCTGGTGCGCCCATTGATGGAGGACGTAAATCTAGTGATATGTGCTGCCGATGGGATAGCTCCCCGGCGGGTAGTCAGCCACCTCGCCCGCCAGGCTGGGAAGCCGGCCATCCTGGCGTGCGTCCTCGACAACGGGTCCGTCGGCGAACTACTGCGACTTCGTCCTACGCCCCGGTTTGGATGTCTTCTGTGCTTCAGAGCGCACCTCGGTGCCTCTGGTGCCATGGACGCTGAAGCCGATCAAGAACTGGACTATGGCACGGGGCGGGTGCACCAGCCTATGACCGCTGTGCCTCCCGATCTGCGCCTTATGGGCACGCTTGCAGCCAAAGCGGCCGTGGCAACGTTGCTTGAGTCTCTGTATGGAGACCACACGCAAGCCCTCCCTGGCGAACACGCTGTAATCGGTCTAAGGCCTGGCGGCGACCTTGCTCCGCCGTTTGACGCCAAAGCCGCGGCTAGGATCAGCTGGGCGACCATCCCGAAGCCTAGGGAGAACTGCCCATCCTGTGGTGCGGCTTGAACAACTCGGTTCAACGGCCCAACATTCGGATCCTCATAGAGGCGCTGGCTTTGATCGGGGAGGAGGCCATCCGTTCCCGCGACGGGTTGGAAACCGGAGGTATTCTGCTCGGCACGGACCGTGGTCAGGAGGTTGTCATCCGTCAGGCTGGTGGCCCGGGCCCGAAAGCCCGTCGTGAGTCCAACCGCTTCCTTCGCGACTTGACCCATGCCCAACAGCTTGCCGAGCTGGCATGGAAAGAGGACCAAAGCCAATGGATTGGTGAATGGCACACGCACCCATCAGGCGATCTCACCCCGAGCAACTATGACCTGAAAGCCTACTCCCGGCACCTGCATGATCCCGAGCTGAGCTTCAAACGATTCCTGACCATCATCGTAGTGCCTACTCCGACGGGAGAATTCACAGCAGCTGCTTGGGTTGTCGACCACGAAACTGCCATTCCCGTACCTGTAACTGTCGCTGATGATCACGTAGGTCACCCGCGGAATTCCATAGCCGAACGATAGGAAATAACTTGACCGACATCATTGCCACTCATGACCCGGCAGACCCCATATTCATTTCATACCGGCAATCAGATGGAACGGAAATCTGCGCGCAACTGGCTTGGCTATTGCGAGCTGGAGGGATACCCGTTTGGCGGGATAAAGATGACCTCCCCCCTGGGGACACGGAAGAACGCCTACGGCAAGCAATCGGAGACGGTATCCCCGGAGGTGTGCTGGTCACAACACCCGACGTAGCAAAGAGCAAGGTCGTCAAACGCGTCGAAGCGCCCCTGCTGTTCGACTCACATAAAGCACATCCGAGCTTCGCCTTGGGCATTGCCAATGCCGTGGAACGAGAACCCGGGAAAATCGACTACTCGGCACCCGAGCGATTGCTCGGCATGGCCGAAGAGACCCTGAGCGGTGTCGACCAGCACCCCACGCACCGCGACGGGCTACGGACTGTGGTTCAAAAGATGCTGTGGCACCGCCTGGCCAACCACCGGGAAATTGTTGCCTTGAACGACGGAACCTTCAGCCTGTCACTCCAGACCCGCAATGCGGCCCAGGTGTATGACCGCACAGGAAGCCAGTTGGATATCCGCGTCCGGCCATCTGATCATGAGCGTCTTCCCAGCCGCGAAGGTCTAATTGACCTGAAAGACACGATCGCCTTCCTTCCAGACGGCGTCACCCGAACCGGCGCCCGCCGTGTAAAAGTACAGGGTGGCAGCCATTTATCGGTTGCTTTCGCCATCGGTGCAGCGCTGCTTTCGTCCCGCATCGGCCATATGGAGGTCTTGGATCAGCAGGGGAATATTTGGGCCAGTGATGGCGAAGCCCAATTCAGCACCACCCCGCTCGTGAATATCATCGATTCAGCTACAAATGCATCGGCAAGCAAACCCGGACGGCCAGCCGTTGCAGCGTACGTCGACCTGTTGAACCAAAGAAGCAACGCAGCGTTCGAGAAATTCATTGAAGACCACGATGGAACCCTAAAGTCGTGGATCCATCTCACGAGTACGAACGGTGAACTTCTAGATCCGGCAACCGCCGGCCGTATTGCAGCAGAAGTCACCGCTTACATCAGGGAGCTCTCGAACAAGAATGGAAACGCCGAAATCCACCTCCTTCTGCGCTGCCCGTTCCCCCTTGCGGCCCTGATCGGACGCCTGACGAACACTCTCCGATGCGTGCTCTATGAATGGGATGATTCCGAGCCCATAACTGGCGATGATTATCGGCCCAGCTACTGCGCTACCCTGCGGGTACGTGCCGGTGCCCGTGATGGAGTCATCGAGGACGTACTTCTGGCTGCAGACGCTGTCTAACCGGACATGTAATGCCGAGTAACGGGGGCGGTTCCTGGTGCTGTGGGTAGCCCTGTGATGCTAGAACAGTGGGAGTTGTCCCTCTGCGATTGGGCGCCAATGAGCCGGTCGATCTCGGGCAATCCAGGCACACTCTAGAGAGCAAAACTTTCGGCTTTTTGTGTCTTTTCGCTTCGGCAGTTCAAACTCTTTTGCGCATAGCGCGTTCAGGCACGTCTTCACTACTACTACTTGTTGCCGTTTTGCGTCGTTGCTACATGCCTTGGAGCAGTACTTGATGGTCTCCATCCGGTGCGCTCTGATGAGTGAGGTTACCTCGCACTGGGGGCAGGTCCATGTGACGCGCGGCCTCCGGGTGGCCGTCTTGTCTTCTCCGTCTCGTGGATTAGGGTGCAGGAAATTCGCCGATAGCTCTTCCTTTCTAAGAGGCCAGCGACCGCCCTTTGAAGAGTTGCAGGAGTGGCATATGGGCCTCAAATTGGCCAAACAATGAGATCCACCCTTAGAAATCGGCTTTACATGATCTTCTTGAGTTGCGGCTTCGATTCCACACATCCAGCAGCGTCCACCCCATAGCGCGAAACGTGATGCCTTTTCAGCTGCCGTGAATCGGATGACGATGCCACCCGCAGCTGCTTGGTAGCCGTAGCGTCGGAGGCGGTAGCTGTCCTTATTCTTCTCGTAGTAGCCACGGGCGCAGTTCTTGCAAGTCCCCGACAGTCCGTTTCGAGTGCCTCGTTCCTTCGTGAAGTGGTCTGCTGTACGGATCTCATTGCATCTGACACATCTCACAACCACGGTCCCGGTTTCAGCCGTAAGTTGTTCAAGCCGCGCAGTCAGCGAACAGTCTTCAGAGCAGAACCTATCTCCGGCATCTTGCCTGGCTTTTGGCCGGATCTTCGAGCACACTGCGCAGCCCAAGGCGGCAAACATGCAAGTTCGGTTACAGAACCGCTGAATTTTTGCCCGATTTGCCTTGAAACTTGACGTCTTGCCGCAGTGTTCACACGTGACATCCCTCCGGCCGGAAGCACTGCGGCAGGCAACAGAACAAAAACGTTGTTTTGCGACCGAGGCTGTCACGCTGAAGGTTTTGCTGCAGTACTCGCAGGTTGAATCGCGACGGGTGGATGCTGCCCGGCGGCATGCCAAGGAACAAAACCGCGCCTTGCGCTGCTGCGCGATGCTCGTGCCATTTGCCGGAATCGTCAGTCCACAAATTTCGCAGCTATTACCGGCGAATACCCTTGTACGTGGCATCCCGTTCCTCATTTCCGATGCCGGCAGCCTCGCCGGACTCATGATTCTTGCTCCAGGACGCAAGGATAAAGGGCGCCAGTGACAAAAATTGCATTGCAATGAATCCCAGTCGAACTATAGACATAGGCTGTGCCCATGACGACACCTCCGATTGCTCTGGCCGCATGGATCACTTCGCACCCTAGAGAAAAGATAATCCACGACCACGGCGTCAAAGTGAAGATCGCAAAGTGGAACGACAAAGTTGGCCACCTAAAAGGTACACCTTTGATTAGCGAAGATGGCGAGGCCGAAATCGGACTGATTAGCCGCGGTGGTCTCTTCCGCCTTGCTCGTGACGCCCGTGAAGACAAATCTGGGACTGCGGCTCTCCATCTATTCTGGCAGTCACTCGCTTGGGGAACCGGGAATAGCCATAGAAATTCGCCCGGCCGCGTAGCATCGGTCGCCGCTAATGAACAGCAAGCCGCATTGTTACTCCGAGATGCTGCGCGGGCGGCCGTCACGGACCCGAAGATGGCCTTCCTAAAGCTCAAGCCGTACCGTCCAGCACTTAAATCATGGGGTCCGAACTTCTTTACCAAGTACTTGTACTTCGCTGGAGGAGGTGCCATTGATCATCCAAGTCTCATAGTGGACGCGCGAGTGCTGGCGACACTTCACACCATGACAGGAGACCTCGCATTTCGTCCTCGAGACACCAACTACTCAGTGGGTACCTATGTGGCTGCTTGCAGGCTTATGCAAACTTGGGCAATCCAGCTCTCCTCATCAGAGCGCGTAGTCAGTGCAGATGAGGTAGAACGGTGGGCGTTTGATGCTGGCAAGGGCTGGCGAAAGCGCAAATAACAGCCCTTGAAGAACTGTCGAGGGCCGCTCCCTCAGGTTGACGGAATATAAGCTATCGGCTCTTCGAAAATGGCCGGGGGAGAGCCCGAAAAGGGCGGGCTCTTCAGCAGGCTTGTAGGAAGCTGGTGGCAGGCGCGTCTTTTACGACGCCAGGTAATTGCCTCAACACCACGACAAGCGGCCCTGGCTGGGCCCCCGTTAGCAGTCCAGCGTCTATGCGATAGCTAATGTGTTTTCTTGCGTCCAGTTTTCCCAGTAGCGTTTCGGCGTCATGCCGTCCAGGGATCCGTGGGGCCGTTCATGATTGTAGATAGCTTTCCATTCCTCGGCCA